>LUZN01000005.1 GCA_001603665.1 Bacteroidales bacterium Bact_22 | reverse complement strand
AAAGTTTCGCGTTTGAAAAAACGTGTAAAATTACAACATTTTTTGCTACACACCTTATTTAAATAAAAATTTTGTATTTTTGTGGTATGAAAAACAACATTTATACGCGAAAAAGATGGTGGAATCTGGCGCTCACCGTGCTGGCTGTAATCATCATAACCATCTCTATTTACTACACAAACCGACTGGTGAAGAGGTTCGCGGCGCAGGAGTCGAAGCAGATCGAGATGTGGGCCGAGGCGGTGCAGAGCCATGCCGAGCTGATGAACTACACCAAGGTGTTTTTCAACGAGGTGGGCGAACAAGAGCAGAAACGCGTGCAGTTGCTGGCAAAGGCCTACGAGAGCTTCCTCGAAGCCGGTCCGGAGGAGAACACCTCCATTTATCTCGACATCATTCAGAGTAATATAAGCATTCCAGTAGTAATTACTGATAATTCCGCAAAGATCGACCTCTCCATCAACATGCCGGAGCATCTCAAGGATAAAACCAAGTTCGACAAGGAGATGATGGGCGAATTCAACGTTTATCAGCCTATAAAAATCGACCTTTTCGGAAAGACAAAATGGCTTTACTATAAAGAATCGTTGATTTTCACCGAGTTGAAAGGCGTTCTCGACGGCTTGTTCGAGCTTTTTATCAACGACGTTACCGACAACGCGGTGGGTGCGCCGGTCATCATCATCGACAGTACCGACAACAGCGTCTTGGCCTACGGCAATCTCGATTCAATAAAGATGAAAGACACAAAATACGTTGAAAATCAGATACATGCGATGCAGGAAGAATGCGTCCCGATAAAGGTGAACTATCTCGACGACAACAAGGTTTACATCTATTACCGTCGCTCTGATTTGCTTCTGCAGATGCGATATTTCCCTTTGGTTCAGATCTTGATTTTCGGCTTGTTTGTGCTTCTGGCATACCTTATGTTCAGCTATGTGCGCCGTTCGGAGCAAAACCAGGTGTGGGCTGGCATGGCGAAGGAGACTGCACACCAGATCGGCACGCCGCTGAGCTCGTTGATGGGCTGGGTCGAGCTGTTGAAGATGGAAGAAAAGCCATTCGTGGGCACGACGGAGATGGAGATCGACATCGACAGGTTGAAGACGATAACCGAGCGTTTCTCGAAGATAGGCTCCATCCCTACCTTGGAGAGAACCGACGTGGTGGCCGTCGTCGACAAGACCATGAGATACATGCAGCACAGGTTTTCGTCGAAGTTTGAATTCGATGTGCAACTGCCTGTGCGTGAGATAGTTACACCTCTCAACCCCGCTCTGTTCAGCTGGGTTTTGGAGAACCTCACCAAGAACGCCATCGACGCGATGAGCGACAAAGGTAAGATCACGGTGGAGCTCACTGAGGATGACGACAACGTGTTTATCGACATCAGCGACACGGGAAAGGGACTGCCACGAAGCATGTACAAGCAGATCTTCCAGCCGGGCTACACCTCGAAGAAACGCGGATGGGGACTGGGACTCTCGCTGGCCAAGCGCATCATCGAAAACTATCACAAAGGCAAGATTTTCGTTAAGAACAGCGTGGTCGGACAAGGCACTACATTCAGGATAATTCTTAAAAAATAAAATATGGCGATTTACGACAATTTCAATGACAAGAAACGCAAGAAACTTGCGGTTTTAATCGATCCCGACAAGCCATCGGATGCGCAGATCCTGTCGATGGTTGAGAAGGCCAACGCCGCCGACGTCGATTTCTTCTTCGTGGGAGGCAGCCTGCTGGTCACCGACAGCCTCGACCATTGCATCAAGCTCATCAAGGAACACTCGAAGATTCCGGTATTGATATTCCCGGGTAACTCATTGCAAATCAGCAAGTATTGCGATGGATTCCTGCTTTTATCGTTGATCTCAGGAAGGAACCCCGAGATGCTCATCGGACGTCACGTCATCGCGGCGCCCTACCTCAAACTCTATGGCAACGAGATCATCCCGACGGGTTACATGCTCATCGACAGCGGTAAGGCCACCTCGGTGACGTATATGAGCGACACCACGCCTATCCCGCACGACAAGGACGACATCGCCATGTGCACCGCCATCGCCGGTGAGATGCTGGGTCTGAAGCTCATCTACCTCGAGGCAGGCTCGGGCGCCGCGATGCCGGTGTCGACAAGCATGATCTCGAAGGTACGACAGATGATTAACATCCCGCTCATCGTCGGCGGAGGCATCAAGACTCCTGAGATGGCAGCAGAGGCCGTCAAAGCCGGAGCCGACGTCATCGTCATCGGGACAGCGTTCGAGAAAGAACCTGATTTACTAAACAAATTTGCGGAGGCGATACACAAAGTGTAGAGTTTAGAGTGTAGAGTTTAGAGTAGTTTTAAAGTTGAAAGTTATAAAGTTAAAAGTTTAAATAATGAAAAAATTATTATTATCAGCAATTGCAATGATGCTCATGATGACATCTTATGCACAGGAAAAGAAAATGTTTACACCGGAAGACGCCTCGTACAACAACCGCGAAGTCTACGCTAAAGCCAAGAGCTTCAAATGGCTGGGCTCATCCGACAAATTCGTCTTCAACGAAGACAACGAAATCCGCTTCCGCAGTCCGGGCGAGAAGTCGTCGCACACCTTGTTAACCCTCGACATGATCAACAGCATCGCCAAGGGCAACGGCGTCGGCGAGTTCAAGCGTATGCCAAACATCACCTGGACCACCGAAAACGGCGGCTATTTCTTCAGAATGGGTGAAGATGGCAACATCACGCTTAACACGTTGAATATCAAGGATAAAAGTATTAAAAACATCAACTCATATCCTGCCAACGCCGAGAACATGACCCTCGACGCGAAGACGATGCGCATAGCCTACACCATAGGCAACGACCTTTACATCGCCAATGGCGGCAAGCAGATCCGTATCACCGAGAACCCTGAGCACGTCATCGCCGGACAGTCGGTGCATCGCAACGAGTTTGCCATCGACGGAGGTATCTTCTGGTCGCCCGACGGCAGCAAGCTAGCCTATTACCTGATGGACGAGAGCATGGTGACCGACTACCCGCTCGTCGACATCACCACACGTATCGCCACAGAGAAACCTATCAAATACCCAATGGCCGGAATGACGTCGCACATAGTGAAGCTGCATGTTTACGACATAGCTGAAGGCACCGACGTGGTGATGCAGACCGGCGAGCCTGAGGAGCATTACCTCACCGCCATCACATGGAACAACGACAACAAAAACATCTACATCGGCATCCTGAACCGCGGCCAGGACACGCTCAACTTCAACGAATACGATGCCCTGAGCGGCGAGTTCAAGCAGACCATCTTTACAGACATCGACGAGCAATATGTTGAGCCTCAAGGACCTGCACATTTCCTGCCAGGCAGCACCACCGAGTTTGTGTGGCTCGCCCAGCGCGACGGCTACTACCACCTTTGGCTGCATAACACCAAGACCCTCAACGCCCGTCAAATCGAGAAAGGCGACTATGTGGTAACCTCATTCAACGGCTTCGACGGCAAGGGCAACGCCTACTACACCTCCACCGAGGTCAGCCCGCTGCAGCGTCATTTTTATAAGGTGAGCATAAAGAACGGCAAGAAGGTGAAAATCACCAAGAAACACGGCACTCACAGCGTGCTTCCAAGCAAGAGCGGCAGATATTTCATCGACAACTACACCAGCATCGATGTGCCTAGAGCAGCCGAGATCGTCGACGCTAACGGACGTTTCATCGACTATCTGTATCAGGCCGAAAATCCTATCAAAGACTACAACATCGGCGTTACCGAGATCGACAGCATCGAGGCCGAGGACGGACAGCTCCTCTACACCCGTATCATCAAGCCTTACAACTTCGATGAAAACAAGAAATACCCTGTCATCGTCTACGTTTACGGCGGACCGCACGCTCAGCTCATCACCGACACCTGGCTGGCCGGCGCAGGCATCTACCTCAACTACCTTGCACAAGAGGGATTCATAGTGTTTACTGTCGATAACCGCGGTTCGGCCGACCGTGGCGAGGCCTTCGAGCAGATCATACACCGCCAGTGTGGACAGATGGAGATGCACGACCAGATGACAGGCATCGAATACCTCAAGACGAAGCCTTACGTCGACGCTGACCGTATCGGCAGCGACGGCTGGAGCTATGGCGGATTCATGTCGACATCGCTCAAGATCAACTACCCTGAGACGTTCAAGGTCAGCGTCGCCGGCGGACCTGTCATCAACTGGAAATACTACGAGATAATGTACGGCGAGCGTTACATGGACACCCCGCAGGAAAATCCTGAAGGCTATGAGTTGACTGCTCTCGACAACAAGACCGACAAGCTCGAGGGCAAGCTGCTCATCATCCACTGCTCCACCGACCCGACTGTGGTATGGCAGAACAGCCTCTCGTTCCTTGAGCAGGCCATCCATAACCAGAAACAGATGGATTACTTTGTTTACCCAGGCCACGACCACAACGTCTACGGCATGGACAGAGCGCATCTGATCACGAAGATCACTGAATATTTTAAAGACAATCTGTAAAAAACAATGTTGGGGCGAATTATCATTCGCCCCAACGTTTTTATTTCCTCACGCCATTTTCGAACTTCACGACGAAGGCCCCGTCGTAGCCTTTGGAAGTTACCTCTTTTAGATAGGCATCAGCTTCAGCTTTGGTGGCGAAGCATCCCGCGGTGTATTTGAACATCCCGTTGTGCTCGTAATAGTCGACGTCGCGGAGGTTTTTGTAAACGCTCTGCGCATTGTCGACAGCACGATTGCGAGTTGTGAACTGCACTTTATATACAATGCCCTTATTTTTGTCGACAACAGGCGGCACGACTGGCGTTTCCGGAGCTTCAGAAACCACTGGAGCAGCAATATTTTCTTCAGCGGCAACCGTCTCTTGCTGCATGTCGACGGAGTTTTTCTCAAAATTGGTCTTATAAGTGCTGAAAGCCCTTGCAATTGCTGAGGCTAAGGTGGCTTGTCCGTCGGCCGACATCATGTAAGCTTCCTCAGTAGGATTGGAGATGAAACCGAGCTCCACGAGCACCGACGGCATAGCGGTCTTGTAAAGCACCAGAAATCCCGCCTGCTGCACTCCCCTATCGTTTCTGTTTGCCGAGCTAACCAACTGATTCTGAACTAGTTCGGCAAACTCCAGCGAACGCTGCTTAAACTCACTCTGAATGAAGCTGAAGGCGATATAAGCCTCGGTGCTGTTAGGGTCGAAGCCTCCATAGTTCTCATCGGCATTGCTTTCGTAGAGGATAGAGGCGTTTTCGCGCTTTGCGACAGCCAGATTGGCGCTGTTTCTATGGTCACCCATGATAAACGTCTCGGCTCCGCAGGTCTTCGGCGCATTAGCCACGGCGTTGCAGTGTATCGAGATGAATAGGTCGGCATTGTTACGGTTGGCAATCCTGGCGCGCTCCATCAGCTCGACAAACACATCGGTGGTGCGGGTGTAGTAAACCTTCACGTCGGGATACTGTTTTTTGATGTTTGCGCCCACTTTTTTCGCCACAGCGAGGGTGATATCCTTCTCTTTCGCCTTCTTTCCTACCGCTCCCGCGTCTTTCCCGCCATGTCCCGCGTCGATGACAACGGTCTGAATCTTAGCATTTTGGGCTTCAGACTTCGACAAAAAACCAAAAAAACTCATTAATATAATAAAAAATATAAGTCTGGCGTTCATAAAAAACCGTATCTTTGCAGTTTGAACTGATTAGAATTTTTTACAAAATTAGATAAAAATCTTGTACAAGCAGCCGACATATCGCTTTTTTCTTGTTTTTTTCTTCCTTGTGATGATTTTTTCGGTCGTCGCCAGAGGTCAAGACAAGAAATCGCCGTTGGAGGCCCAGATCGACCGTACCTGTAACGACTCAACCGTTCAGGATTTCAAAAACAACAAGATTTTCTACTATGGCGGCGCCGTCATAAAATACGACGACATCGAGGTGGAGGCAGATTATATCGAATTCGACTTCGAGAAACATACCATCTTCGCCAAGGGAATGCCCGATTCGACGGGTAAGATAGTCGGAAAGCCAGTCTTTACGCAGGCCGGACAGAAATACTATTCCGACGAGATGTCGTTTAACTTCGACACTAAAAAAGGTATCATCCGCAAGGTCTTCACCGAAGACAACCAGAATTACCTGCATGGCGACCGCATCAAGAAGATGGACGACGGCAAGATCCACATCAAATCGGGATCGTTCACCACTTGCAGCAACCGCGAGCACCCGCACTATGAGTTCCACTTCAATAAAGCCATCGTCATCCCCGACGATAAAATTGTGGCCAAGATGCTTTACGTGAAGATTGAGGAGACTCCGCTGCCGGTAGCCATTCCTTTCGCCTTGATACCCAATGCCAAAGGACAACGCTCGGGTATCATCATCCCATCGTTCGGCGAGTCGGCCAACCGCGGCTTCTACTTCGAAAACGGCGGTTATTACTGGGCCATCAACAACTATATGGACCTGCAGCTCATCGGCGACATCTACACCCGAGGCAGCTGGGCGCTGAAGCCGACCTTCCGTTATGTGAACAGATATAAGTACAACGGCTCATTGACAGCCAGCTACGCCATCAACAAGGTGGGCGTCGAAGGCTCGGCCGACTACACCGAGAGCACCGACTTCAAGATCCGCTGGGTGCATAAGCAAGACGCCAAGGCCCGTCCGAAGTCGTCGTTCTCAGCCGACGTCTACATCGTGAGTAACAACTACAACAAATACAACGCCATCAGCACGACGGAGTATCTGAGCAACACCTTCCAGTCGAGCATCGCCTACCAGACGAGCTTCGGAAGCAAGTTCCACCTCACTGTCAACGGCAGTCACAGCCAGAACACCCTCACACACCAGATGACGATAACGCTGCCCGAGGTAACACTGTCGATGAACCGCATCTATCCTTTGAAAAACATAGGAAAATCGGGTAAAAAGCACTGGTACAGCGAACTCAACGTGGGCTATTCGACCAACGCAAAGAACTACATCAGCATGGCCGACAGCCTATTCTTCAAAGACGGATGGCTCGACCACATGCAGAATGGCATGCAGCACCGTGTGCCCATCAACCTGCCTATCAAGCTGTTTAAGCACTTCACCTGGACCACCTCGCTCAACCTCACCGACAAGATGTATCTGCAGCGCTACGAGAAAGACTGGATATGGGATTCAACCGACTACGGACATGTGCAGACCGACACCATCAACCGGTTCGGTAACGTGTTTACCTACGACATGTCGAGTAACATAACCACCAAGATTTACGGCATGTTCCGCTTCAAGCGCGGCCCTATCAGAGCTATCCGCCACGTGTTCACCCCTACGGTCGGCTTCTCGTATAACCCCGACTACAGCGACAGCTTCTGGAACTATTATTCGAGCTACATCGACGGCAACGGCGTGGAGCAGAAATACAGCTATTATCAAGGCGGCATCTTCGGCGCTCCGCCCGGACAAAAATCAGGAAGGATAACGTACAGCTTCGGCAACAACCTCGAGATCAAGGTGCCGTCGCGAAAAGACACCATAACAGGCCTGAAGAAGGTGGTTCTCATCGAAAACCTCACATTCTCAGGCAATTACGACGTGGCGAAAGACTCGCTCAACTGGTCGTATATGAGCGTCAGCGGACGTACCACCCTCTTCAAAAACATGAGCATTCAGTATTCGAGCATGTGGGACCCTTACGTCCTCGACTCGGCAGGCACGAAGCAGCTCAACAAGTTCGAATGGGACGTCAACCACCGGCTTTTCAGGAAAAAGAGTGTGACGTGGAACTTCAGCGCCAGCTACACCATCAACGACCAGACATTCGGCAAGAAAAAGAAGGAAAAAGAAGAGAAACCGTTGGTGTCGTCGCCTAACGCCTCGGAAGAGGAGCTCAACGAGATTCACAACAACCCTAACGGCTACATCGACTGGTCGACGAGCTGGTCGCTGTCGCTAAGCTATAACCTGCGATTATCCAATAATCTCACGTATATCAACTGGCTCTTGCACGACAACCGGACTACCGTGCAGACGCTCGGCTTGCGAGGCGAGATTAGTCTCTCGCCGAAATGGAAGGTGTCGGCGCAGACCGGCTGGGACTTCGAGACGAAGAAGATTTCCTACACCTCGCTCACGCTCTACCGCGACCTCCACTGCTGGGAGATGCGATTCAACGTAATCCCTTACGGAACGTATAAATCGTGGAACTTCCAGATCAACGTGAAGGCGTCGGCGTTGCAGGATCTGAAGTTGACGAAGAAGAAGGATTATCGCGATAATTATTAATGGTTATTGGTTATAGGTTATTGGTTATTGAATTTTTATTTGATTTTTGAAAAATAAGTTTTAATTTTGCAGAGATAAAAATATAATAACATGAAAAATATTATTCTTATAACATTGATATTCAGTTGCTTAGGTTGTTTTGCGCAGGTTGAATCGGAATATGAGAAATATGTCCGTGAGCAGAACGAGAAGATGCAGCAGATGAAGCAGGACCAGAACGAAGGCATCAAAAAACTGCAGAAAGAATACGAAGACTACGTGAAGGCTGAGCAGGAGGCTTACAATAAGTTTCTTAAGGAAAGAGAAGAAAAATGGGGCAAAGGCAATGTGATTGAAAGCACCCAGAAAGACTGGGTTGAATACACCGACAACGGCAACGTGCGCACCAATGTCGACTTTGAGACAGGCCAGGCCACCATCGAAATTATTCAAGAAAAAGGCACTCCCGTCGATAAGAAAGAACTTGAGAAACAGCTTAAATTCCTGCTGACGACGCAGGGAACCACAAAAGACTACGACAGTGAGGTGGAGAAAGCCGCTCCGCTTCAGGAGAAGCCGGTGCTTGAAAATCAAGTGGTTACGCCTAAAGGCGAGGTCATCACCGAGAAAAAGATCGACCAAGGCGTGAAAGAGATCGTCGAAAACGCCAAGCCCGAGGTGAAGCCGATCAAGGGCGAAGACAAGGTAGAACGCGAGGTGGTGGTCGTGAAGCTCGACCTTGCACCCGACCATATCAAGACTCGCGCCAGCAACTATATCAAGGAAGTGCAGAAATACTGCCAGAAGTGGGATGTCGACCCGGCACTCGCCTTCGCTATCATGCAGACCGAGTCGTCGTTCAACCCCAAAGCCAAGTCATATGTGCCAGCCTACGGTCTGATGCAGATTGTCCCTCGCTCGGCGGGTGCCGACTGCGCAAAGAGTCTTAACAAATCGTTTTCGGCCCCGACGGCCAACTACCTCTACGAGCCTGAAAACAATATTGAGATGGGCGTGCATTACCTTTATTTGCTGAAGAAGAGATACTACACCAAGGTCACCGACGTGCGGAGCCAGAACCTCTGCATCATAGCGTCGTACAACACCGGCGCAGGCAACGTGGCCAAGGCTCTTCGCGGCGACTACAACATCTCGAAGGCCATACCGCAAATCAACAGCATGACCTACGAGCAGCTGTTCAAATACTACGAGAGAAAACTCCTTCCGGAGACTCAAAACTATATCCGCAAGGTAACCGAAAGAATGAATAATTTTAAAACTTGGATAAAATGAAAAAAGCTATCGCAACAAACAACGCTCCAGGAGCCATCGGCCCATACAGCCAGGCTATCGCAGCAAACGGATTTTTGTTTATCTCAGGCCAGATGCCAGTGAACCCAGCCACAGGTAACGTGGTCGACGGCGGCATCACCGAGCAGACCGAAATGGTCATGAAAAACCTCGAGGCCATCCTCAAAGAGGCAGGATGCACCTTCGACAACGTAGTGAAATCGACATGCTATCTCAGCGATATCGCCAACTTCGGCGCCATGAACGCCGTCTACGGCAAATACTTCAAGCAAGACCCTCCAGCGAGAGCTGCTTTTGCAGTGAGAACGCTGCCAAAAGAGGTGATGGTCGAGATTGAGATGATAGCAGCCATTTAATGGTTATTGGTTATAGGTTATTGGTTATTGAATTATAAGATATGAAAAAAATTGCATTATTACTAACAATTTCGGCGGTTATCATCACTTTGATGATGGTTTCCTGCGGTAAGAAAGACGAGCCGGAGCCGACAAAGACTTATGCCGAGTTGATCGTCGGACGTTGGAAGACCGACGCTGCCGAGCCGTACTTCGAAGTCTACGACTCCAATGGCACAGGCCACATGTGGGACACTGCCGACGACGTGCAGGAAGAAGAAGCCGACCATTTCGACTGGACGATGGACGAGGCGCATAAGCAGTTTACGCAAATCGTTCACTTCCAAGGCGGTCAGGGCGACGTGCCACAGCTGTGTAACATCCTCATACTCAACGAGACAACGTTGAAGTACAACAACGACGCATTGAAAAGAGAAGTAACATTGACAAGAGTTCAATAATTTTTCGCCATGAAAAAAGCTTATAAGGTCACTTGGATAAGTCTCGCCTCTCTGCTGGGCGTGATTATCGTCGTAGTATTGCTGGCACTCTACCTGGTGCTCACTCCGAAACGCCTGACCTCACTGGTCAACAAATACGCAGAGGATTACGTCACCTGCGATGTCAACGTCGGCAAGGTCGACCTCACGTTGTTTAAGACCTTCCCCGATGCGGGTATCGAGATCAACGACCTGTTGCTCATGAACCCCACACTGGGCTGGACTTCCGACACTCTCGCCTACATCGACGAGTGCATTGTGTCGGTCAACCTGCGCAAGCTGCTGTTCGGCGACGAGATCATCGTGAACACCTGCATGCTCAACGGCGGATTCGTCAACGCCTTCTTCGACACCGAAGGCAACACCAACCTCGACATCATGCCACCTAGTGAGGCGGAAGAGGTGGAACCCGAGGTTGAAGAGGCCGAGAGCTCGTATGCCATCAATATCGACAAGGTGAAAATCAACAACTTACGTCTCAACTACACCGACTTAGCCGAGAATACCGTCGCCACCATCAACGGACTGTCACTGTTGGCTAAGGCGAGCATCATCGACGACATCATCGATGGAGATATCGACTTGAATATCAGCGACTTAAAGGCTAGCATCGCCGACGACAGCACCGCCATGGACGCCTCGGTGAAGGACTTTGCCTTCAACGGCATCGTCAAGATGGAGGGCGACAACATCAACGCCGACGCCAACCTCGCCAGCGACGATATCAACTTCCTCATGACAGGCAGCGACAACATCACGGCATTCCTCGACAACCTCGATTTCAAGTATAAAGGCGACATCAACAACTACAAGTTTATTAAAGGAATCCTCAACATGACGGCCAACGGCACCACGCTGTTTATGGACGACGAGAAATACGTCGACAGCGCCTCCATCAACCTCGAGATACCGCTTGAGTTCGACCTCAACGAGATTCATGCCAAATTCGACAAGTCGCAGATCAGCTATAACGACATAGAAATTGAATTCATTGGCGAAGCCATCATCAGAGATGAGATCACGCTCAACATGGATTTCCACACTAACGCGATGATTATCAATAACATAATCCGACTCATTCCGAATCGTTTGAGAAATGCGTTGCTTAGTGGAATCAAGATTAACGGTGAGCTGATACTCAACTCGCACATCGAAGGCACCTACGACGACGAGCACATGCCAGTCATCGACGCCGACGTGATGCTGAGAGACGGCTACTTCGAGATGCCGGAGGAACTCCCCTATCCTATCCATAACCTCAACACCACGCTTCACGCCAATGTAGACCTTAACGGGAAATCGAATCTCGACCTTCGTTCGTTGAGTCTGAAGATGAACAACACCGTCGTGGCCGCCAACGGCACCGTCAACGACTTTATGGATAAGATGGATTGCGACCTCAGCGTCAAGACCGACCTTTATTTTGATGATGTAAAGTCTTTTTTTCCTGATGAGCTCCTAGCCAAAGGCGCAGTCAAGGCCGATGTCAACGTGAAAGGCACTGTCGACCAGCTCAGCGAGCTCGACCTCATGAACACTAAGCTCGACGGCAATCTGCAATGCCGCAACCTCGACATCGTATACGCTGACACCATCAACATCAAGTCATCAGACCTGAAGGTCGACTTTGTGCTGCCGAATCCTAACAAGACGATGAATAACGGCCTCGCTCAGGTCAAGCTGAAAGGCGCTGACCTCGACGCCGACATCACCGGCATGATGACCGCAGCACTCAAGGATTTCAACATCGACGCGCAGGTGTCGAACGTCCTCGACGAGAACGACAACACCGCCGCCATTGCCGACTTCACCTTCAGCCGTGTCGACTTCACGATGGACGACATGGTGCTGCACTCCAACTACGGCGGAGGCAGCGCCTTCATGCTTCCGTCGTGCAACGACGGCAACATCTCGTACGCCGCGGTCTACAACAGCGACTCGCTGGTCTTCGGCATGGGCGATGAGATGTATTTCGCCACCGAGGCTCTCGCCGTCGACCTCAGCGCCGACTACGACGAGAAAGAGGAAGACTTCATCCTGCAGTGGAAGCCCTCGGTAACCCTCGCACTCAGCAACGCGGCGTTCGAGATGAGCGACCTGAGCGAGACCGTCGTAATACCCGAGATAAACCTCACCTACGGCGAGCCCGGCTTGCATATCGACAACAGCCAGATTACGCTGGGTAATTCCGACTTCGAGCTGGAAGGCGACCTCACCAACCTTTACGAGCACTTCAAAAACGGCGACCTGCTCATCGGCGAGTTCAACTTCACGTCGAACTACACCGACGTCAACCAGCTGATGGACATCTTCAACGGCATGGGAACCGAAGAAGAGACGACTGCAGCAGCCGACTCGACGGCGGTGGAAGACGACCCGTTTATGGTGCCTATGGGCGTGGAAGTCATACTTCATACCGACATCCGTAACGCCCTCGCAGGCGAGATGGAGATACGTAACGTGGGCGGCGACCTCACCATCAAAGACGGCGTGCTGGTGCTCCAGGAGATGGGTTTCACCAGCGACGCAGCCAAGATGCAGCTCACAGCATTGTATAAGTCGAAGAGAAGGAATCACTTATACGCCGGCTTCGACTTCCATCTGCTCGACATCGACATCGCCGAGATGATACGCATCATCCCCGACCTCGACACCATCGTCCCAATGCTGAAGGAGTTTGCCGGCAAAGCCGAGTTCCACTTCGCAGCCGAGACAAACCTGAAATCGGACTACACACCGAAATATTCAACCCTCAAAGGTGCCTGCAGCATCGAAGGCGCCGACCTCGTGGTGCTCGACAGCGAGACATTCAACACCATCAAGAAACTGCTGCTGTTTAAAAACACTACCGAAAACAAAATCGACAGTCTCAGCGTGCAGTTTACGGTGTTCAAAAACGAAATCGACGTCTACCCGTTCGCCGTCACGCTCGACAAATACTCAGCCATGCTCTACGGCCGGCATAACCTCGACATGAGCTACGACTACCACATCTCGGTGCTCGAACCGCCGGTCCTCAACCGACTTGGCATGGAGATCATGGGACCCGACTTCGACAACATGAAGTTCAAAGTCAGGAAAAGCAAGCACAGAAACATATTTGTGCCTGAGAAGCGCGACTACAAGGAGGAAAAGATAATCGAACTGAAGAAAATCATTTCGAATTCGCTGAAAGCGAATGTAAAGTAATGAAAAAGGTTGCAACGCACGTTGCAACCTTTTTTTGTGGAGCATAGGAGAATCGAACTCCTGACCTTTTGAATGCCATTCAAACGCTCTACCAACTGAGCTAATACCCCATTGATTTTTGCGCTGCAAAATTACAGCTTTTTTTGATACGCCCGACAATTATTTTTCAAAATTATTTCCGACGGCTTCTTCGGCGGGCTTTTCCGCTGTCTGGCTCAGTCTTTTTCGCCTTGCGGAAGATGTCGTTCGGGTCGACCGGACGCAGCTCGTCGAGCCACTCGAAGTCCTTCAAATACTCCATGCCGGGCTTCATCTTCTCCTTCGGATACAAGGTCTCGGTCGTCTTTTTGAAATATTTGATTCTTACAATCTGATTCTTCTCGATGGTGATGTCCATCGCCACGCTCTGCGACACGTTGATGCCAATCATCGAGCCGTCCTCCTCACGCAGCCAGTACACCGTCTCAGCATTGCCGTCGTCATAAACATGGTCGAGCTCGTTATCCTTGAAATAAGCTATCATCGTCTTGCCTTTGATCTGGTTGAAGCCCTCGATGGTGTCCTTCTGGATGATGAAACCGTTCGGATAAAGCAGCACCGTGTCGATCGACTTATTCGCAATCACGATATTGATCGAATCGCCGCGTAATTGGCTGTTTTCGGCCCAGATGATAGGGTCGCGGCGCATCTTCGCACACGAGTCGCTGACGTAATAATTCAAAGAATCACATTTCCCTTGAATATCTCTCCTGAAGAACCGCACGTTGTAATATGCCAGCATACGCTCGGCCTTCTGCGTAGCTGTGTCCATGAAGAAAAACAGGGTATCGGAATGCAGATATAGCGTGTCGCGCTCAGCAAAATAGCGGGCTCGCACGCTGTCGGTGACATAGCTCTTGCCAAGCTTCTTCCACATCTCCGCAAAATTACCCTCCACAATCGCCTTGTTGACAGTGTCCTCGATAAAAACGTTACTCATCGCCTTCGCGTAGTCGGCTTTTTTATCGTAAAACATTGTGTCTGAAGTGATTGAGTAGCCTTTGTTGCTCAAAGTGGCGCCTCTGTCGAGGTATGCCACATCGTTTTTTGCGTCGTACCAGCCGTAGTTTCCATGAAGGACATTATCTTCATAAAAGATGGTCGTCGGACCGTAAAAATACATTTTTTCCTCTTTGATCTTATACACCAAAGTGTCAGTAATCATTCGGCTTTTCGGCGTTGTCACCACCACATCCGTACGGAAATATGCCACCTGGATGTCATCGCGATAATAACCCTTTCGGGAAACGAGATTCTTGTCGTTGCGCGTTATCGTTCCATGGTTCGGATACATGGCCAGATGCTGGTTGCGGTCGTAGGTCATGTAATTGGTTTTCAACACTGTAGAATCATCTTTTAGGATGACATTGTCAAATAATTCTGCGAATTTTATGTCGCCCGAATACTTACATTTGTCGCTAAAGATGTCGGTGCTGTCGTTCACCACGATATGAACGTTGCCATATCCGTCGAAATAACGCGTCTTTTCGTTGAAATGCGCGCTGTCGCTGTAAAAATACGCCGAATCCTGACGCAGTGCCACGTTGCCGAGCAGTCGCTCCACGTCTTTTCCAAACGTCTCATCATACACCTGATGGTCGGCATGGACGATATGGACAAACGTCTTACCATTCTGCTGGGCATTGATAGTCAAGCAGATAAAGGCAAAAATTGTCAGGATTAAATATTTAATTCGACGCATAAATATACAATTGTAGAGACGTGCCAGGGCGCGTCTCTACATATAACGACAATTATTCGTATTTCTTATTTTCAGCCTTGCCGTCGAGCACCATGATGCCGTTCAGAGCGAGGGCGAGCATCTCGTCTTCACCAGGATAACGGTACACTGGAGCTATCTTCTCGACATGTTCGGTCACGATGCCGCAGAAGATCTTGTCGTAGGCCATACCGCCTGTGATGAAGATGCCGTCGACCTTCATGTCGAGAGCCGCTGCTGCGAGACCGCCTATCTCCTTAGCGACCTGGTATGCCATGGCGCGATACACCTTCTCCCATTCCTTGTTGCCGGCCTTCACTGCGTTTTCAACCTCGAGAGCGTCGTTGGTGCCGAGATAAGCCACAAAACCGCCTTGTCCCTTAAGCATCAGGTCGACGTCTTTCTTGGTGTATTTGCCGCTGAAGCAGGCTTTCATCAATGGTCCTGACGGAAGAGCGCCCGAGCGTTCAGGTGTGAATGGACCATCGCCGTTCAAAGCGTTATTGACATCCACCACGCGACCTTTCTTATGAGCCGCCACCGAGATGCCGCCACCGAGGTGCACACCGATGAGGTTGAGGTCTTCGTATTTCTTGCCAACAGCCTCAGCATGCTGACGAGCGATCATCTTCTGGTTGAGGGCGTGGAAGATAGAGATACGCGGGAACAGCGGGTGACCCGAGAAACGTGCCAGGTCTTCCATCTCGTCGACGACGACAGGGTCGGCGATGAATGCCTTCACGCCGTATTCCTTGGCGATGTCGTTGGCAATGAGACCGCCGAGGTTGCAGGCGTGCTCACCGTATGTTGCAGCCTTAAGGTCGCGCATCATAGGTTCGTTCACCTCGTAGACACCTGATGTGAGCGGGTGAAGCAGACCGCCGCGGCCGACGACAGCGCTGAGACCGTTGATATCAACGCCTTCGTTTTTCAACTCATTGAGAATCACTTCTTTACGATAAGAAAACTGGTCAGCAATCTTATCGAATTTGGCGAGGTCTTCAACAGAATGTTTGATGTTTTTCTTGAAAACCTGTTCCTTGTCATTGAACACGGCGACCTTCGTTGATGTCGAGCCTGGATTGACGATTAAAAGTTTATAACTCATTATGTATCAGTTTTTTATGTTATTAGTTTTTATGCTATCAGAGCTGCAAGAGCGATTGAATACAACTTCGTGAGCGAGGTGTCGCCGCGTGATGAGAGGACGCAAGGGACCTTGGCGCCCATGAGCATTGCACCAATCTCCGACTTGTCGAATTTCGAGCAGCATTTGTAGAACACGTTCGATGCTTCGAGGTTAGGGAACACGAGGCAGTCGGCGTCGCCGGCCACTGGGCTGTTCATACCTTTGATCTGTGCTGTCTCAGCGTCGCAAGCGAGGTCGAGAGAGATAGGACCTTCGACGAGGCAACCCTTAATCTGACCGCGTTCGGCCATCTTCGAGATGATAGCTGCGTCGACGCATGCCGGAATGCCGGCGCTCATCTGCTCGGTAGCTGTCACGAGGGCGACTTTCGGGGTCTTCACGCCGAGAGCCTTCGACACTGTGGTGACATATTTCAAGATTGTCTGTTTCTGCTTGAGGTCTGGCAACGGGATGATGGCGCAGTCAGATGCCACGAGAAGCTTGTGGTAGTTAGGGTTCTGGATAACTGCGACGTGTGCCAAAGTGACGTTTGGTGGGCAGAGACCGCGTTCCTTATTGAGGATGGCGCGCATGTATTTATCGGTTGGGAGAAGGCCCTTCATGAGGATGTCGCCTTCGCCGCGGTTGATGAGGTCGCATGCCAAAGCAGCAGCCTTCACATCGTCTTTTTCCTCAACGATGCGGAACTTGTTGATGTCGATGTTTTCTGCCTTGCAGATCTCAGCGATACGCGCAGGGTCACCGATGAGGGTGGCGTCGATAAGACCGTTGTCGACAGCGTCGTTGACAGCGCAAACAGTGTGGTCGTCCATAGCAAAAGCTGCTACGAGACGTTTTTTAGGACGGCTCTTCAGCACGTCGAACATTTGATTGAGTTTTGTAATTTCCATGATTTTATGATTTAAAATTTAATATTCAAAATTTAAAATTTAACACCCAATATATCTTGATATGACGAGTTTCAATATTTCGCTCGTGCCCTCGCCGATTTGCAGGATTCGCTGGTCGCGATAGAAGCGTTCCATGTTGAAATCCTTCAGCAAGCCGTGGCCTCCCATCACCTGGACGGCTTTGTCGCAGACCTCAGCAGCGACCTGTGAGCAATAGAGTTTCGCCATCGCGGCTTGTTTTCCGTAAGGCAGATGAGCGTCTTTCATTCTACAGGCCTTGTAAAGCAGCTCGCGTGCCGCCTCAATCTTCATCGCCATCTCGGCAAGCATGAAGCTGACAGCCTGGAACTTGCACACCGGCTTGCCAAACTGCTCGCGCTGTTTCGAATATTCGAGAGCCATCTCGAAGGCACCCTGAGCGCAGCCGAGACCCATAGCGCCGATGGAGAGACGTCCGCCATCTAAAGTGGCAAGCATGATATGCGAGCCGTCGCCTGGTTTTCCGAGGATGTTCTCATCGTTGAGTTTCACGTTGTTGAACTTCAACTCACCAGTGTTCGAGGCGCGCCACATCATCTTGCGGTCCATCGGGCGCTGAGTGTAGCCCGGAGTGCTGTTTTCGATGAGAAAAGCCGTAAACTCAGGCTTTCCGTTGCTCTCGCCGGATATCACCTGGATAGTGCTTCCGAGTGTCATCGGGGTGGCGCTGTTGGTGATGAATATCTTTGTTCCGTTGACAACCCATTGATTATCAACTTTCTTTGCAGTCGATTTTGTTCCTCTCGAGTCGCTGCCGGCCGTCTCCTCGGTGAGACCGAAGCCCCAGAGATGGTCTTTGCAGAGTTTCGGGAGATATTTCTCCTTCTGTTCTTTGGTTCCGTACTCTTTGATAGGGCCGATACCCAGCGAGTTGTCCGCCGCTATGGTAGCTGCCGTGGAGCCGTCGACACGTGCAAGTTCCTCAACAGCAATGATATACGACAAAGTGTCGAGTCCTTGTCCGCCGTATTCCTGAGGCACGCACATGCCCAGAAGTCCAAGTTTTCCCATCTTCTTCGTCAGCTCGACGTCGAATTTCTCGTGCTCGTCGTTGAACGCCGCCACCGGTTTCACTTCTTTTTCAGCGAATTCGCGAACTTTAGCGCGCAGTTCGATTTGTTTTTCAGTCAATCCGAAATTCATATTCCAAGTTCAATTAAAACTGTTTTCGTATCTACTTTTTCACCTTCTTTAACATTGATTTTCAAGACCTTAGCATCGCTTTTCGCCACAATATTATTCTCCATCTTCATAGCCTCCACGATGCAAAGTATAGTGCCATAATGTACCTCGTCGCCTTCTTTCACATTGATTTTCATCACGTTACCAGGCATTGGCGAGAAAAATTTCAAGTCGTCGCCAGCCACGTCGGTATGCGAATAGTCTTTCATGTCATTGAGCTGGTCGTCGCGACGGCAGATGAAGTCCAAGCCGCGTAAATGCACGCAAAAATCATGATATGTCGTGCACGACACAAATACAGGTTCAGTCCTTCCGTTGATGATCACCTTCTGTACTTCGCCATTTTGCGAAAGCATGACAGAATAAGGCTTTCCGTTGATGACGCACTCGAGGTTAGTGCCCGAAAGATGGTTGATCTGCACCTTCATCGACTGGTCTTCCACCGTGACGTTCAGCGACATCTGGAAACGCCAGTAACCTATTGAGTTCCAGACATTTGCAGTGCTCTGACGGTTGTTGAAATTGTGGAAGAGGAACATCGCCGCCACATCTTCTTTCTTGATGTTTTGGCGAGCCTGACGCATGGTCTCAATCAGCTCCTCCTGATGCTTTCCGCAATAGGAAGTGTCGATTTTATTATTTGTAAAGTCTTGATTATCAATGATACTTTGCAGATAAGGGATATTCGTCTTCTCAGTCTGGACGATATATTCCTTCAACGCTCTGCGGGTAATTTCTATAGCTTCATCTCTGGTCTTGCCGAAGCAGATGAGCTTGGCGATCATCGGGTCGTAGCTGTCGCTGATTGTGCATGGACCGTCGATGCTGCTGTCGATACGCACGCCGCGCATCTGTGGCTCATGATAGAGCGTCACCTCGCCTGCAGCCGGAAGGAAGTTATTCTCCGCATCCTCAGCATACACACGGCATTCGATGGCGTGACCCTTGTCCTGAATCATGTCCTGAGTCCAGCCCATCTCCTTGCCGCGGGCGATACGGATCTGCTCCTCAACGATGTCGATGCCGGTGCGCTGTTCAGTGACAGGATGCTCCACCTGGATTCGGGTGTTCATCTCGAGGAAGTAGAAGTTGAGGTCTTTGTCGACCAAAAACTCCACTGTGCCAGCGTTTTTGTAACCCACTGCTTTACAGAGATTTACAGCAGTCTCGCATATCGCCTGACGTTTCTCGGGAGTGAGTGTCGGCGACGGCGATTCTTCGATAATCTTCTGGTAACGACGTTGCACTGAGCATTCGCGTTCGTAGAGATGAATCACGTGGCCATAATGGTCGGCAAGCACCTGCACTTCGATATGGCGCGGGTTCTCGACATATTTCTCAACGTAAACCTCGCCGTCGCCGAAGTATTTCTGCGCCTCGCGCGACGCTTTCTCGAGTTCATCACGAAGGTCTTCTTTACTTCTGACTATGTGCATGCCTTTCCCGCCGCCGCCTGCCGCTGCTTTTATCAGCACGGGATACGGAAGTTTGTCGGCCTGACGCATTATGTCATCCATAGTGCCTGTAACGCCAGTAGTCACTGGTATTCCGTGCGATTTCGCAAACTCGCGGGCAGCTATTTTGTTACCCATGAGGCGCATGGTGGCGGCGTCAGGACCAATGAAGATGATGTTGTTATTCGCGCAAGCCTCGGCAAGTTCTGGAGATTCTGACAAAAATCCATAGCCGGGATGTATAGCGTCGGCTCCGGTATCCAAAGCTGCGTCGATAATCTTCTGAATATTGAGGTAAGTATCTTTTAATGCGCCGTTTCCGAGAGGACGTGCCTCGTCGGCCATACGGCGGTGCAATGCGTCGGCGTCGTTGTCGGCGTAGATAGCTACCGAGTTGATACTCAGCTTCTTGAGCGTACGCATCACCCTCACCGCAATCTCTCCGCGGCCTGCAATAAGCACTTTATGAATCTTCTTCGATGGCATAGTATATAATTCGTTGCAAAATTACAAAAATTATATTGATTATGCAAGAAGAAAAAGAGATACTTTTTTCTTGACAAAAAAGTATCCAAAAAGTCAAGGCCCGAATAAAACGGACCCCCGCTGCAGCCGTCCTAAGGCGGTGATTCTCATGGCTGTGTGTAGAGATTTCTTCGAAATCGACCATCCTTGAGTATCAACGCCTTAGTCCGTCTCTTGGGCCACCGCTGCCCCGCTATTCGGGCCCTTCCCAACGCGCCGCATAGCGACGTGGGGGCGAAGCCTAGAATTATACACACATAGTTACATATCTTGCCAATGAATGATAAACATGCTCTCGTTTTGACATAAAATAGTCACAAAGCATGTTTAACACTTTATTGTCCGGAAAGATTATAGGGAATATTTGTTGTATAACGTCTTCATTCTGCAACAATTTACGATAGATTACTGGAGACAAATCTTTTATTTCTTCAAATACAGTTTCAGCATTACTATCGAAATTTATTTCAGGCATATCTGGCAAAGTTTGTTTCCATTTCTCCAAATACTCTATGGTTTCATCCCATATATCACTGTCAAAATCACTAATTCCGCCATATCTATTAAACATTGATTCACCGTAATATAGTTTTGGCGAGCAACCGTAATCCGATGCCATACTCTCCATCCTACCAATATAGTATCGCTTGTTTTTGGTAAGCGAATCATCTATAAACCACATTATCGGAATAATGTTGACTCCGCTATAGCGTCTGGTTAATGCGTAATATTTAGTTTCAAAATTATCAAATTGTCCTGCCTTTTTAGTACTATCATGATCATCACGAACTTTCTGTTCTATCATATAAAGCGTATCACCTTTGCTAAAAAGTTGGTCAATACTTAAATCTTTATTGTCATAAGAATAGAAACGTTTGTCGTGTAATTTAAACCCAGAAGCTTCAAAATACCTCTCGAATATGAATTCCAAAGCGTCTCCGAAACGGATTTCATGGGATTGTGTGATGTTCTGGATTAGTTTCGTTTTAGGTTTAGTCGGACGGAATAAACCTATGTATCTCTCTGGATATTCCGCTATTTTCTTAATCAAATCACTATAACTATCCTCAAACAACTTTTCATTCAAGGTCTTTTTAAAATATTCATAATCCAGAATCATTTCAGACCTCCTTTCTTATCAGCTAAATAGCGAAGTGAGTTGATGTCAACAAAATTACCCTTATACTCACACCAGAAATAATCCCAGCCATTGTTATTGCTTCTATTAAGAAACTTTGCTGAAGCCTTATGTATTGAGGCCTCAAAATCTCCAACTTTAACATTTCCATTTGGACAGATTTCAGCCGAATACTTTTTGTCTTTGCTATAAAGCATTTGCCCAACAGACAAGAAACCCAAATCAATAAGTTTTTTAATAGAGTAACGTGGTGGTTTGGCTTCATATGTGTTATCTATCAAGTCTGTATCTAAGTCCAGCTGAACACTATTAAGCCGTTTTGTTGCGGCTTCAATGTATGCATCCTCTCTTTCGATTCCGATATAATGACGACCAAGACGTTTTGCTATAACACCTGTTGTCCCTGTTCCAAAAAATGGATCCAAAACCAAATCTCCTTTTTCGGTAGAAGATAATATCACATTATACAACAATTGCTCCGGTTTTTGCGTAGAATGTATCTTCCTTCCATCAGAGTCTTTTAATCTTTCATTTCCGATGCAAATTCCAATATCCCATACGCTTTTCATCTGCTTGTCACCATTGATATGTTTCATCGTTTTGTAGTTGAAATGATACTTCGCATTTTTGCTTTTTGAGCACCATATCAATGTTTCGTGCGAGTTTTGAAAACGAGTCCCGCCAAAATTAGGTACTGCATTGGGCTTTGACCAAATAACATCGTTAAGTATCCAAAACCCCAAATCTTGCATGATGTATCCTAAACGGAATATATTCTGGAAAGAACCAATCACCCATATTGCACCGTCCTTTTTTAAAACTCTTTTACATTCCTGGAGCCATTTTATAGAAAAATCATCGTAAGCGTGCAAATCTTCGAATTTATCCCATTTGTCTGTAACGCCATTAAATGATGATCCATCAGTTCTAAGCAGTTCACCTTCAGTTTGCATATTATAAGGTGGATCAGCAAAAACCAAATCTACAGAATTATCCGGAAACGATTTTAGAATTTCAAGGCAATCGCCTTTAAGAATAATGTCTTTTTGAATTTCTATTGGCATAAGCTTGCTATTTGCGCGTTATGCCATCTTTCATATTCATTATCTACGACCAATAAAAACAACTGCGGGCAAACTTGCTCGCAGTGTGGCCGTAGGACATGCCAAAAGAAAGACAAGATGCCCGCATAACGGGTGCTTGCTCTTGCTTCTTTCTTTATTTGCATATTCTTGAAATTTCCTACGTTTCACTGCGAATAGACAAATAGCAAACGCTATGATTTACATTATGTTAATTATTTTTCTCTGTTTCTTCGTTTATGTGTTTGTTTACGATGCAAAGGTAATGATTTTTTGGTAAAAAACAAAAATATTTTGAAAAAATGGTTGACAATTCAAAAATTATTCTTAATTTTGCAACTGAAATATAGTTACAAGAAGTATGAGTAAGAAAGAGAAGTTGGTACAGCGGTTGTTGATGTTGCCGAAGGATTTTACGTTTGCGGAATTGGAGTCATTGCTAGTTCAGTTAGGATTTGAGATTGACAACAAGGGAAAAACATCAGGATCAAGGATAAGGTTTTATAATCGCGAAAAACAGTTGCAATATTTGGCACACAAGCCTCATCCCACATCGATAATCAAACCTAATGCATTGAAAGACATCGTAATATATTTACAAAATAACGACCTGATTTAATATGGAAACACTAAAGTATAAAGGATTTATTGGGAGCATTGAAGCCGAGCTGGAGGACGACACCCTCTACGGAAAAGTTCTCGGGCTTGATAAAGGCGTTTTGATAACCTATGAGGGGCAGACTTTATCAGAGCTTAAGGCCGATTTTGTCAATGCTGTTGACGATTACATCGAACATTGCAAAGCCAATGGAATTGAACTTCACAAATCTTACAGCGGAAGTTTCAATGTTAGAATTCCTGTTGAACTGCACGCTAAAGCTGCTGCCATGGCGCAAGCTGAGGGTATCTCGCTTAACGCTTTTGTTAAAGAAAGTTTAATGAGAGCTGTGATGTAGTTCTACATCTCCCCTAGCCTCTTCTCATCCAGACGATAAATCGTCCAGTCATCCATTGGCTTGGCACCGAGGGATTTATAGAAGTTTATTGAAGGCTGGTTCCAGTCAAGGCAGACCCACTCCATGCGGCCACAGTGGCGCTCTTTGGCGAGGCGGGCGAGGTAGAGTAACAACGCTTTGCCGTAGCCTAAGCCACGTTTTTCGGGAATGACGAAGAGGTCTTCGAGATACAGGCCTTTTCGACCGACGAAAGTGCTGAAGTTGTGGAAAAACAAGGCGAAACCGACAGGAACGCCGTCTTCGCAACCAAAGACAACCTCGGCTTCATGCTTCACAAAAAGGGAATCATGAATAGACTCGACAGTGGCTTCGACCTCGTCAATCATCTTCTCGTATGTAGCGAGTTTCTTGATGAAATCGAGAACTAATGCCGCTTCGTTTTCGCGAGCTGGTCTGATTTCAAATTGTGACATATCTTATTGTTTTTTTGTATAAAAGTAGCCAACGGCCAATAGCCAAAGTTACTTTTCAAAGAATTCCTTCATTCTCTCCTGGGCATCCTTCCCCATTCGTTCGTTGGCGATGAGGGATGATGTCATTACGAAGACTTCGCTGTAAGGGTCGCCGTGACCGCAGACACCGCGGATCAGCTGCTTGCAGTCGCGGATGGCATATGGCGATGCTGCGAGGTAGTGCTCGGTGTAGAAATCCAGACGTTTGTTGAGTTCCTCCATCGTGCCGACGTAGTTCACAAGGTTGAATCTCAACGCTTCCTGAGCCGTGAACTTACGACCGCTCAACATTGTGTCGCGAGCCATAGTTTCACCGCAACGGGCAATGACAAAAGGCGAAATAGTGGCTGGAGTGAGCCCCAGTTTCACCTCGCTGAAGGCGAAAACAGTATCGTTTTCTGCCAGCACCACGTCGCAAGCCGCTATGATGCCGTTGCCGCCTCCTATCACGTGACCGTGCACCAGAGCGATGACTGGCGTGTTGCAGAAATAGATGGCTTGAAACAGCTTCGACAGCTTATTTGCGTCATCCAGATTCTGCGCATAGCCATATTTTGCTATGTCTTTCATGTAGTTGAGGTCGGCTCCGGCGCAGAAACTCTTACCATTGCCGCAGATCTCAATCACACGGATATCCTCGCGCGCGTCGAGCCAGTCGATGGCTTCCGTTAGCTCACGTATCATCATGGCGTTCAAGGCGTTGCGGACCTCGGGACGGTTCAGCGCGACGCGCGCGACGTTTTTCTCTATTCCTATTTGAAGTGTGGTAAATTCCATAATTACATTCTAAATACTCCGAACTGTTGTGGCGGGAACTTCTGGTTGAGCGATGCCGCGATGCCCATGGCAAGGATTCTTCTGGTGTCGACTGGATCGATGATGCCGTCGTCCCACAGACGCGCAGTGCTGTAGAAAGCCGAGCCCTCGTAGTCGTATTTCGCCAGAATCTCGCGTTTCAAATTCTTGATTTCCTCTTCTGGGACTGGCATTCCCTTGTAGTGATACTGGTCTTCCTTCACCGTGGCGAGCACGTTGGCCGCCTGTGTGCCTCCCATGACCGAAATCTTGGCGTTAGGCCACATAAACAGCAGTCTCGGACTGTAGGCTCGACCGGCCATCCCGTAGTTTCCGGCACCGAACGAGCCACCGAAGATGACTGTGAACTTCGGCACGTTGGCGTTGCTTACCGCATGTACCATCTTGGCGCCGTCCTTGGCGATGCCGCCGCATTCGTATTGTTTTCCGACCATGAAGCCGGTGACGTTCTGCAAGAATACCAACGGGATATTACGTTGGCAGCAAAGCTCGATGAAGTGCGTCGCCTTCAATGCCGACTCGCTGAAAAGCACGCCGTAGTTGGCGATGATACCCACTGGGAAGCCCATCAGATGCGCAAAACCGCAGACGATAGTCGTTGCATATCTCTCCTTAAATTCCTGAAAACGGCTGCCATCGACGATACGCATGATTACCTCACGAGGGTCAACGACTTTACGCAAATCGACTGGCGCGATGCCATACAATTCCGTCGGGTCGTAGAGAGGCTCTTCGACAGGAAGCATATCGAGCAGCTGTTTCTTCGGCTTCTCCAGTGTTTTAAAGATGTTACGACAGATCTGCATGGCGTGGCTGTCGTTCTCCGCAAGGTGATCGGCAACGCCTGAGACAGAGGTATGCATCTCGGCTCCGCCAAGCTCTTCAGCGGTGACGATTTCGCCTGTAGCGGCTTTCACCAACGGAGGTCCACCGAGGTAGATGGTGCCTTGTTTCTTCACTATGATGGTCTCGTCGCTCATCGCAGGCACGTAGGCGCCACCCGCGGTACACATTCCCATCACTATGGCGATTTGCGGAATGCCCATTGCCGACATTCTGGCTTGATTATAGAAAAATCTGCCAAAATGCTCCTTATCGGGGAACACGGTGTCCTGCTCAGGAAGGAAGGCGCCGCCGCTGTCGACCATATACACGCACGGCAGATGGTTCTCCATCGCGATCTCCTGTGCGCGCAGGTGTTTCTTGACGGTGTATTGCATATACGTGCCGCCTTTCACCGTGGCGTCGTTGGCAACGATAACCGCCTCACGCCCTTGAATCATGCCTATTCCGGTGATGATGCCAGCCGACGGGAAGTCGTTGTTATACGTGTCGTAAGCCGCCATCGGCGAGAGCTCCAAAAACGGAGTGTTCTTGTCGATGAGCAGGTCGATGCGCTCGCGAGCAAGCAGTTTGTTACGTTTCTTATGCTTGGCGATTGCCGCCTCTCCGCCGCCGTGCATGCTGGCGTCCATAGCATCGTGATACTTCGCCATCAGCTCCATGAAAGCCTTGCGGTTCTCCTGAAACTCAGCACCAGCAGGGTTTATCTGTGATTTTAACGTTTGCACTTTGATACAATTTTTTGCAAAGATACAAAAAAGTTTAATAGTTTACGTAGTTTAATAGTTTAATTTTCATATCTTTGGGGTAGTTTTTTGAAAGATATGAAAAGGACTTTATTTTTTGCGATTGCGCTGATAACTGGAATCTTTTGCTCAATCTGGTTTTGCAAGCCGAACGTGGATCTTGAAGTGAAAATCATGAGTTACAACGTTAGACATTGTGCAGGAATGGATTTGGTTGTGGATTATGATAGGACTGCAAATGTGATTATCAAGAACCAACCTGATATTGTGGCACTTCAGGAGCTTGATAGTATGACGAGCAGAAGCGGACGGAAATATCAACTTGAAGAATTGGCAAACCGCACCAATTTTTATCCTACTTTTGGCAAAGCCATCGATTATGACGGAGGTGGCTATGGAGTTGGAGTTTTGACCAAAGAGCAGCCTTTAAGCACGAAACGTATTCCTCTTCCAGGCGATGAGCCCAGAGTGTTGCTTGTCGTGGAATTGAAAGATTACGTGATTGCTTGCACACACTTGGATTTGGAAGAAGATGCCAGATTGGCTTCCATACCATTAATAATTAATGAAGCCGAGCAATGGCAGAAGCCTTTTATTCTCGCCGGCGACTGGAACGATGCTCCAAACTCTCAGCTTTTACTGGAGTTAAAGAAATATTTTACTATAAACTCAGAAAACGAGCCCACCTTCCCTGCCGATGAGCCTACAGAATGTATCGACTACGTGGCGACATTCAACAATTGCCAAGCAAAAACGCTGGAATCTATAGTAATAGAAGAGAAAGAGGCTTCAGACCATAGGCCGCTTTTAGTGAGACTATCTTTTCGTTGATAGCAAGCCGCAGGCGGCATCGATATCCTGACCTCTTGAAGCCCTGATTGTTGCGATAATTCCTTTATCATTTAATTTATCGCGGAAACGGACCATGTCGTCCATCGACGGGCTCTGCAAATCGATATTCGGTATCGCGTGGAACCTTATCAGATTCACTCGGCAGCGCAGACTCCCCAACTGACGGGCCAGCTCGTTGATGTGCTTAGGAGTATCGTTAAGGCCTTTGAAAACTATATATTCAAACGATACACGCCTTTGTCCGCTCCAGTCGTGCTGACGGATGGCATGGATGACTTCATTTATCGGATACGACTTCTCGACAGGCATGATCTTGGCACGTTCATCGTGGAACGGGCTGTGCAGACTGACGGCGAGGTTGCATTTCGACTCGTTGATAAAGCGTTTCATGTTGGGGATGACGCCCGCAGTGGACACCGTAATTCTTGTCGGACTCATCGCCAATCCCCAGTCGGAGGTCATGATTTCGAGCACTCGCATGATGTTGTCGTAGTTGTCCATAGGCTCGCCCATGCCCATAAACACGAAGTTCGACAGCGTCTCGTATTCCGGCAGGTTAAGTATCTGGTTTATAATGTCGCCAGCGGAAAGATTGCCTTGGAAGCCTTGTTTTCCGGTCTGGCAGAAGAGACAGTTCATCTTACATCCTACCTGGCACGACACGCATAGCGTAGCGCGTTCACGCTCAGGGATATACGCCGTCTCGACATGTCCGTTTTCGGTCGGGAAAAGGTATTTCTTGGTGCCGTCATGCGACTCTTGCACGTTCTCGAAGTCGCGGTAGCCGGTGACATAATTTTCCGATAGCAGCTGTCGTGTGGTCTTCGACAGGTTTGTCATCTCCTCGAAGGTGGTGACACGTTTGCGGTAGAGCCAGTCGACGAGCTGTTTGGCGGTAAACTTCGGCAGATTATGTTGAGCCACAACGTCTTGCAGCTCGCTCAACGACATTCCAAGTAATGCTTTCATGCTGAGAATTTTTCTGCAAAATTAAAAAAAAATCTTCCACCATATATTAATTATGTATTTTTGGTTTGTTAATTTTAAGAACTGAAAACATGAATTTATCAAACCGAAAAACGCCTAGGGCGAATTGGCACCAATACAATGGTGGCGAATATTTCGTCACAATCTGCACAAAAGACAGAATTCATTATTTCGGCGAAATCGCCGATGACAAAATACATTTGACCGATATTGGCGAATATTTGAAAACACAGATTGAAAATACAGAAACGCATTATCCATACGCAAAAATATTGTTATCGACAATAATGCCGAACCACATACATTTGATTGTGTCTGTTGACGGTAACAAAATACCATATGATCGAACAAATGTAGGGACGCGGCGCGCCACGTCCGTTCAATCTGACAGAACGTTTTCATGGCAGGAACGTTACAACGACCATATAATTCGCAACCAATTGGAAATGAATCGCATTGCGGATTATATTGAAAACAACCCATTGATTTGGCACCGTGACCGCAACAATCCGTAGGGACGCATCGCATGCGTCCGACAATAACGCATCGAATGCGTCCGACATTGTCGCATTGAATGCGTCCAAAAATTTTTCAATTTTTTTATCAATCATATTAATTAATTGTGTATCTTTGCAATTGCATTAGAACCTTAAAAACTAAATATTTTCTTTATTGTTTTACTAATTATCAAAATTATGGAATCGATAATTCATAATTCAGCGTATGACTCGCAGTATCAAAAACTATTAACAAGTGTAATCGAGCAGGCAAAAGCGACACGATTTAGGACTTCTGTTGGCGTCAATCAACAACTAATTAGGCTTTATTGGTTTATCGGCGAAGAAATAACCCGTTTAAAAATTGACACAAAATGGGGCAGCAAATTCTTCACCCAACTCAGCCATGATTTGATGAGTGCTTTCCCTGACATGAAGGGGTTCTCAACTCGAAACTTACAGTATATCAAGCAGATGTACGACACATTTTCATCAATTACAATTACGCCACAAGTTGTGGCACAAATAGGACATACCAATTCGGTAGTAGATTATGTTTCGCTTGTTCCCTGGGGGCATATCCGTTTTATACTTGATAAGAAGTTTGGTCCTGACAAATCGTTTTTTTATATCTTAAAAACAATAGAACACGGCTGGAGCAGAAACATGCTGCTTAATATGATGGCAGCTGAATTATACGAATCTGAAGGAAAGGCCATAAACAATTTTCCGACCACATTACCTAAAGACGACAGCGATTATGCCACAGAAATGCTAAGGAATCCTTATCATTTGGATTTCCTTAATCTAAACAATGACTTTAAAGAAAAAGAATTACAAAAAGGATTAGAAGATAATATATCACGGTTTCTGATTGAATTGGGCGCTGGATTCGCTTATGTAGGCAGACAAATTAGGCTCGAGATTAACGGGGATGAGTTTTTCTGCGATTTGTTGTTTTATCATCTGCGATTGCGAAGATATATTGTCGTTGAACTGAAAACAGGCAAATTTGAACCCGAATATGTTAGCAAATTAAATCTCTATTGTACTGCTGTTGACCATCTTTTCAAAACAGATTTGGATGGTGACACCATAGGTCTTTTGTTTTGCAAAGAAAAGAATGATCTAGTTGCACAATGGACTGTCGAAAAGAACGAACAGCCAATAGCCATTACACGCTACGAACTCAAAAAACTTTTACCAAAATAATGTTTCGTTTTAAATAATAACCTCTCAATCCCCTTCTAATCCTATAATCTTCTAAGCTTCTAATCTCATAAGCTTATAAGCCAAAAAACTTTTTTTCAAAAAAATCTTCCACCATATTAATTAATTGTGTATTTTTGCGGACCATTTTGAAAGAGATTCCGTGCGAAGAGGTATTTTTGTTTTAATGTGTTGATTTACAGTGGATTATGATTGTTGAATGTAAATCAATTGGGGCGCTGCATCGCAAAAATTTGCAAAAAAGCGTAATTAAAAAGCGTAAAAAATAGGTAAAATAAATAATAAACAAAACTAAACAAAACAAAATGAAAAAAACATTTACAAAATTGTTTGCAGCGCTCGCGCTGCTGGTCTTCATGACGCCGAGTATGGTGGGATGGGGACAAAGTAATTATTCAGCTACTCAAACGAGTAATTGTACGCTTACTGCTGGAACCAATGGTTCTTCTTGTACCGTTAATACCAATGCAGGTATCAAGGTCGGAACTAGCAAAGCTGGTGGAACTATGACTGTTACTGTCCCATCCGGTGCTAAATATCTTCACATACATGTTGCTGCATGGAATGGTGTTTCTGGACTTTCCGTTAACATAACTCCAAATACCAATATTTCCCCAGCAAGCATTAGTTTAACAGCGGATAGTGGTATTGCTGGATCAAGTACTGACTTTACATTAAATGGAACAGCCAGCAGTACGGATTTTTATAAAGTCATCACATTTACAAACGCTCTCACTGAGGAGACAACGTTTACTTTCACGACAAGTACAGCAAAACGTTTCGTGATATGGGGTGTGAATTCCGAGGAAGATAGCGGAAGCGGTTCCCAGTTAACCCCCAGTAACCTCGCTCTCACAGGCGCTCCCGTCGCTCTCAGTTTCGACCTCTACAATAACTCCTCTGCTCAAACGGTCAACTTCACGACCTCCAGCACTGGTGCGGTGACTGTAAGCGGTGGCACTGGCTATGTTACTACATCCGTTAGCGGCAATACCATCACAGTTACTCCTGTTGCCGTTACCCCAAGTGCACAAACCATCACCATCTCACAAGATGCTGATGCTACTTATGCTGCTGGTTCAGTGTCTTTTACAGTTGAAGTTGATGATAGCACCCCTTCGACGGGAACAACTGCGACCTTTACTTATTCTGACTACACAGGACAGGGAACTTCATCCAGTGGATCAGAGTACACTATGGTAAAGCCTGACGTTTCTATTAAAGACACCAAGTTTTATGGGAATACTTCTTATGCACAATTCTATGCAGGTGGAACTACTACCATTATGCCTGGTACTGGAGTTACTATCACTAAAATAGTTTTAACGGCATCAGGCGAAAGTTATAATGGCTATCAAAATAGTGGAACCGTTACTCCTTCAACAGGATCTGTTTCCGCAAATGGCGCGACAGTAACTTGGACAGGCTCTGCCTCAACTAATTTTACTATTGAGCATAGCAAACAGATTCGTTGGACTACCATAGTTGTCACTTACTCAATAAGCGGCAGTTCATTAGATCCAAGTGACCTTGCAATTACTGGTGCTCCTGTTGCTCTTAGCTTTGACCTATACAACAATAGCTCAGCACAAACAGTAAGCTATACCACTTCCAGCACAGGCGCCATCACCATCGAACCTGCCACCCCAACAAGCTATTTCAGCTATGTTCATGACGCAACCAACAAGACCATCACAGTCACTCCTTTGGCAGTGACTCCGAGCGCACAAACTGTCACCATTAGCCAAGAGGCCGATGAAAACTATTACGCTGGTACAGCTACATTTACTGTTTCGGTTACTAACAGCGATCCAGACGCTCCTGGCACACTGAACAATCCTTACACCGTTGCCGAAGCCCGCGCCGCTATTGACGGCAATATAGGTGTAACAGACGTGTATGTCACTGGCATTGTTTCCAATATCTCGGAAGCTTATAACGCACAGTACAGTAACATCTCGTTTGATATTGTGGATGAATCCGGCGATACAGATTTCTTGAGAGCTTATCGTTGTACCGGTACCGATGCCGCCAATGTTGAAGTTGGCGATATCGTTGTGGTCTCTGGCGATTTGACTTATTTCAACGCTCAATCTTTATATGAGTTTTCATCAGGTTGCGTCTTGCAATCCTTAACTCATCCTTCAGTTGCCGTCGAAGCCCCTACATTCAGCATTGCTGCCGGCGGTTATGCAACAACACAAAGCGTGACCCTCGCCTGTGAAACATCAGGTACTACCATTTACTATACCACCGACGGCACAACGCCAAGTAGCTCAAGCACTCAATACACTGGTGCTATTTCTGTGAGTACAACAACAACCATCAAAGCTATTGCAATAAAAGGTAGTGATGAAAGCACCATTGCCACTGCCGACTATTACATCAAATCGTCCAGCAACACTTATACGGTGACTGAAGCCCTTGCTTTCAACTCCTATCCTCAGAACAATATCTTCGTCAACGGTATCGTTTGCACAGCTCCAACTGATGCTCCGACAAGCAATGGCGAGCTTACTTATTACATCTCAGTAGACGGTGAAGCTACCAATAAACTTGAGGTTTACAAAGGAAAAAACATTAACAATACGGCCTTTGCAAATCAAATCGATATCCAAGTGGGCGATCAGGTTACTATCTTCGGTAATGTAAAGATATATAATGACGCCAAAGAATTCGAACAAGGCAACTACCTTGTTGAATTCGCTCGTCCAACAACAATCACTGCATCGGACGTTAATATTGCTTACGATGATGAAGATGGTGAAATTGCATACACCATCAATAATCCAGTAACAGGCGGCAGCATAGTGGCATCAACCGAAGACACATGGCTCGAAGTTGATGATAATGCCCAAACCACCTCATCGGGAACAATAGAATTCATTTGCGAAGCTAACAACACTACAACAGCTCGTACTGCAACTGTTACTCTCACCTATACTTACAATACCAATGAAACAGTTACAAAAACTGTAACAGTTACACAAGCCGGACAAACTAACACCTACAATGGTCAAGGCACGTTTACCAAGGTGACTACTTTGGCCGACCTTGAAGATGGCGGGTATTATGTACTGGTTAATTCTGGGCATGCTTTAAAAGCAAGTTATTATGGCAGTACTACTAATGAAATGGCGAGTTCAGAAGTAACAGCCAATTCTAGCAACCAAATTAATAATCCAGCAACAGACATCGTATGGAAGTTAGAAGCTAATTCTGATAATTGGAATTTGTATAATGAGAATGCAGAAAAATATTGCTATAACACAGGAACGGGATCAACAGGTTTTAGTTTAGGAGAAAGTGCTGCAGCAAGTTATAGTGTTAGTTTATCTAATGATGCATACATCTTCCAATCAACTTCAGGAAGCAGATGCATTGCATACTACAGCACCAATACTTCATTCAGAACGTATGCTAGCTCCAATGCAAATGCAAAACTGACCCTCTACAAACTCGGCGAAGCCCCAACAGAGCCTTACATTACAGTTGCTCCAGATCAGGTTACCGTTCCTTCGACAGGCGGAAGTGGCAGTCTCGCCATTGATTACGACAACATGACAATAGCTAATGCAGCAGCCATCACAATTCAATATTATGATGACAATAACCAGACAATTTCAGCTCCTGCATGGATGAGCAATGTTTCAGTTGCAGCAGGCGCAACAAGCGGTTATGTGATTAATTACACCATAGCTCAAAACGACGGCACAAATCGCACAGCTACATTTAAAGTGTACGCTTCGGATGGCACCGAAAACGTCTATTCAAATCTTGTTACTTTCACACAATCAGTATATGTTGCACCAGTCACTTATACTTTGGCCACCAGCATCGAGAATGGTCGCCACTATATCATCGCCAACGGTTCTGACAAGGCTATGGGTGCACAAGGTAGTAACAACCGCTCTGCTGTAGCTGTTGAGATTGAAAATGACGTGGCTACTGTAACTGGCACGGATGTTTATGAATTCGTTATCAATGGCCCGGATGCCAATGGGAAATATACGATTTACGATGCAGAGCGTCCTGGTTACCTGTACAATGCCTCAACTTCTAACAATAGTTACTTAAGAACTCAAACTAATAATAATACCACGGGCCAATGGACTATTACATTTGATAATGATAATAAGGCTACTATTACATCTTATGGAAACAGTAATAGGCCAACCATTATGTATAATTCAGGTAGTACATTATTCAGTTGCTATGCAAGTGGTCAAAGTGCTATCTATTTATACATGAAGGATGAAGTCACTCCACAATACGATTTCTACATGGATATCGCAGCTTGGACAGTCGATGAGAATAATCCAAATGACGAAACAGAAAAAACCGACGGATGGTACTTCATCGCATCACCGATTAACAGCGACCTAACACCATCTGAAGTAGGTATGATAACTCCTAACGAAGAAGAGATTCGCACGTACGACCTCTACAGACTAAGTGGCAACACGTGGGAGAATTACCGTCAGCATCCATTCAATATTGCCAATGGTGTAGGTTATCTCTACGCAAACAAAAACGATGTTACACTGCATTTTAGCGGTACAAGTATCAGATCAACTGAAAACAATACTATTACTCTTTATCAAACCGGCTGGAATCTTATCAGCAATCCATTTAATTGCTTGGTTACTGTTAACAAGGATTTTGGTGAATTAAACAATGGTTCGGCAGTCGCCAATAAAACAAGCGGCAACCTAATCACTCCTTGTGCGGGTATCGCAGTATATGGCGAAAAAGATGAGGTAGTCGAATTCACTATAGCTGAGACTCAACAGGCTGCCATGCCAACACCAAGTCAGATGAATATCGTATTAGCTCAGCAGGTTGTCAGCAGAGATGGCAACACTATAAATACAAAAGCTATTGACAATGCTGTCGTAACATTTAACGGGAATGCAGGTCTTCCTAAGTTTACGTTATTTGATAATGATTCAAAACTATATATACCACAAAACGGTAAAGACTACGCTATCGTCAGCAGCGACGGTCATGGCAGCATGCCTCTCAACTTCAAGGCAAAAGAGTTGGGAAGATACACCATCAGCGTCAACACGGAAGGTCTCGACATGAGCTATCTGCACCTCATCGACCGTTTGACAGGCGAAGACGTCAACCTTCTCCTCGACAGCGAGTATTCATTCATCGCATCGAATAACGACAGCGAGGAACGCTTCATCCTTTCGTTCACTGAGAAGGGTTACGACGCACACGACAACGAGATATTCGTCTACCAGAGCGGCAACGACCTCATCGTCAGCGGCGAAGGCGAACTTCAGATCTTCGACGTCATGGGACGCATGGTTAAGAACACTGTGATCAACGGTGTCGAGGCCATCGCAATGCCACAGGGCGTTTATATCTTCAAGTTAAATGGTAACGTTCAGAAGATAGTTGTGAGATAAACTTTGGCTATTGGCTATTGGCCATTGGCTGCCAACAGCTAAAGGCCAACGGCCAAAGTCAGAAGACACGAAAAGAAGCAATAATAAACAAATTAGAAACAACTTAAAAAAAGAAATAAAATGAAAAAGATATTATTCGCAATCGCATTCGTAATGATGATGGTTATCGCCAACGCCCAGAGTGATGGTTGGTTCAAATCAAACGACGGTGGCTTCATGGATAGAGGTGGTAGTGGTAGCGACCCAACTATAGCATTGCCAAGCGCACATGGTGAGTATACCGACCAGGGTACATCACCTCTCGGCAGTGGCCTTATCATCCTTGGTGCCCTCGGCGCCGGATATGCTGTCGCAAGACGCAAACGCGAGGAGTAGTTTACGGTTTATGGTTTTTTTAATGAGCCGCAGGCTGTAAACAGTAAACAGTAAACGGTAAACAAAAAAAGAAGAGGCGAATAATCGCCTCTTCTTTTTTTCGTACCCAGGGCCGGGATCGAACCGGCACGAGTGTTACCTCATCGGTTTTTGAGACCGACGCGTCTACCAATTCCGCCACCTAGGCCTTAGATTTTCAATGAACTTTTTTTCGGCTGCAAAATTAATACATTTTTTGTTACACGCAACATTTTTTTTCATAATTTTGCACCCGGAAAATTTAACAAACACATTTGAGTTATGCAAGAGCCTATAGTATCAATCTTTTCAGGTAGAGCAACGCAATACTTGGCCGACGAGATAGCCAAATATTACGGAAAACCTCTCGGAACATGCAACGTAACGGTGTTCTCCGACGGCGAATTTCAGCCTTCGTTTGAAGAAAACTTACGCGGAAGAGACGTATTTTTGATTCAATCGACATTCCCGCCGACAGAAAACCTGATGGAACTCCTCATGATGGTCGACGCCGCCAAGCGCGCCTCGGCACGCCGCATCATCGCCGTCATGCCTTACTTCGGATTCGCCCGTCAGGACCGTAAAGACCGTCCGCGTATCAGCATCGCCGCCAAGCTCGTGGCCAACATGCTTCAGACCGCAGGCGTCACGCGCGTCATCACCATGGACATCCACGCCGACCAGATACAAGGTTTCTTCGACATCCCGGTCGACAACATCTACGCATCAAAGATTTTTGTACCATATATCCAGAGCTTAGGCCTGAAAGACATCATCACAGCATCGCCCGACGCCGGTGGTACACGCCGCGCCGCCTCGTATGCCAAGATGCTCGACACAGTGTTCTGCATCTGCCACAAACAGCGCTCGAAACCGAATGAGATCGAGAAGATGCTCCTCATCGGCGACGTAAAAGACCGCGATGTCATCCTCCTCGACGACATCATCGACACGGCAGGCACCATCACACGTGCAGGCCAGCTGTTGAAAGACAACGGTGCACGCAGCGTCCGCGCCTTCGCCACACACCCGATTTTCTCGGGCCAGGCAATGGAACGTATAGATAATTCAGTATTCGACGAAGTGGTCGTAACAGATACCATCCCGCTGAAGAACCCAAGCAAGAAGATTCACGTGCTTTCGACAGCCGAACTCTTCGCCGAGGTCATCAAGAAGGTGGAGAATTACGAGTCATTAAGCGAATTCTTCAATAAAAAGTAATTAACAAATTTTTTAAAATTAACAAAAATGAATTCAGTATCATTGAGCGGTTCTCTTCGCGAGAACGTAGGGAAAAAAGATGCTAAAGCATTGCGCGCAAAAGGCTTGGTGCCATGCGTCATTTACGGTAACAACATCGAACAGGTGAAGTTTGCAACAGATGCAAGAAGCTTCAAGAAGATCCTCTTCACACCTGAGACCTTGATCATCGATTTCGAAATCGAGGGTAAAGTTTACCACACAATCCTTCAAGACATTCAGTATCATCCGATTACCGACGAAGTCCTTCACGCCGATTTCCTCGATGTGAATGAAGACAACCCGATTACTGTCATGCTTCCTATCCGCACTCAGGGCACATGCCCGGGCGTTATGCGTGGCGGCCGTATGAACATGAACCTCAAGAAGTTGAAAGTACGTGGTTATGTCAACGATCTTCCTGATAACATCGTTGTCGACGTCACATCACTCCAGATGAACCAGTCGATTAAGGTTAAGGACCTCAACCTCGAGAAGATGACTGTCCTCGTAGCAGAGAACACCATCGTCGTCGACGTCAAGGCTCCTCGTAACGCAGCAGCTGAGGAAGAGTCAACCGAAGAGGCAGCAGCTCCGGCAGCTGAAGGCGCAGCAGCACCAGCAGCAGAAGCAAAATAATGTAAATTTTAAGAAATTTATGTTGAAAAAGCCTTCAATTGAAGGCTTTTTTTTATTTTTGCAGCATGAAATACTTGATTGCATGTCTGGGAAACATCGGAGCCGAGTACGCCAACACACGGCATAACATCGGCTTTATGGTCGCCGACCATCTGGCCAAAAACCTCGAAGGCACCTTCACCACCAAGCGGCTGGCTATGGTGTCGGAGATGAAATACCGGGGCCGCCAGATGATTGTGATCAAGCCCACGACGTATATGAACCTCTCGGGCAAGGCCGTGAAATATTGGGCCACACAGGAGAAGATCCCGATGGAAAACATCCTCGTGGTGTGCGACGACCTAGCATTACCCGTAGGCACGCTCAGAATGCGTAAAAAAGGCTCCGACGGCGGTCATAACGGCCTCAAGGATATCATCGAGGCGCTCGGCAGCAGCGACTTCTGCAGGCTGCGCTTCGGCATCGGCAACGATTTTGCTAAGGGACAGCAGGTCGACTACGTCATCGGGGAATGGAAACAGCAGGATATCGACGCGATACAGCCTCGCCTCGACGCGGCAGTGGAGTTTGTGAAGAGCTTTGTTGCGATAGGGCCAGAGCTCACGATGACGAAATACAATAATAAATAGTTGACAATTGAGAATTGATAATTGACAATTATTTTGGTTCAAGAGGTTCAAGAGGTTTGAGATGAAGAGATTATTTTTAGCGATTCCGATTCAGACTGAAGGCAACGGCTTCGCGCCGCTGGTTGACGATCTGCGGCGGCGTCTGTCGCACGAGAAGATGATCAACTGGGTGAAGCCCGTCAACATACATTTAACCTTGAAATTCATTGGCGAGACGCCGCCGCAGGATGAGCCCAAGATTATCGACGCCGTCACGAAAGTGCTTGAAAATCAAAAGAGTTTCACCATCGATTTCAACCGAACCGGCATCTTCGGAGCCCGTTACGCCCCGCGAGTGCTCTGGCTCGGCATGCAACAAACTCCCGACGAGCTTCTCAAGCTCGAAGAAGCCGTGCTGACAGCCTTCGACAGCATCGGATACCTCCGCGACAGCCAGAATTTCGTGCCTCACCTCACCCTCGGGCGCATCAAAGACCTCTGCGAGAAACAGTATTTCCAAAAAGTTGTCCAAGCCATCGAACAAAAGTCGTACATCCACCAGGAAGTGAACGAAATCGTACTGTTCCAGAGCATACTGCGACCGGAGGGAGCAGTTTATAAAGTGGTGAAGAAGTGGTCGCTGTCGTAGGGACGTTTTTTTCTTGCTTTTCTAAAAATCATTTCGTACCTTTGCAAAAATTTGCATCATGTCGAAAAAGGTCGATATTCCGGTGAGCGTCAAGATAACATTGAAGTTTTATCTTGTCATCGTGGTGATTTCGCTGCTTTACCGCCTCGGACTGATGTTTTGTCACCTCGACGAGATTGCCGGAGTGCCGCTTCTCACAGTAATCAAGGGCTTTTTCGTCGGACTGCATTTCGACACCGTGACGTCGAGCTACGTGCTGGCTCTGCCGTTCATCATCTTCACCATTTTCGATTTCATCGGTAAGAAAAACGTGGTTTTCGAGAAGATTATGACCGTCGTGATGACCGTTTTGCTGTCAATCCTGACCTTCGCCTGCGTCTCGGATATCCCTTATTACAACCAGTTTGCCGACCATATCAACCTCACGGCGATGGACTGGTTCAAGGGCGACAACGGTCTGGCCGACGTCACAAATATGATCATCGGCGACCCGAGTCTGTGGCTGTTCTTCATCCCTCTGGTGCTGGTCATCATCGGCATTTATTACGTGAGCAAAAAGATTGTAAGAAACACAACTGTCTGGCAATCAAAGCATTACATCGTAAAAAGCATCTCAACTTTAGTGATGCTGGTGCTTATCTTCTTCGGAATGCGCGGCTACGTTACCCGCGAGCGGCCGATAAGCGTCTACGACTCGTTCTACTGCGAGAATTCGTTCCTCAACCAGATGGGACATAACCCAACTTACACATTTATAACGAGTTACCTCACCGACGTCACCCTGATGGACGACGAGCTGGCGATAGCAAATATGCGCCAATATCTGGATATTCAAGAAGATAGCGAGTTTCAGAATCCGCTTTCGCGGAGATTTGTCGCCGACACCGTTCCTAACAACTGCAACGTGGTCCTCATCCTGATGGAGAGCATGAGCGCCGACCTGCTTACGCGAAGCGGTCATTATCAAGGACTTACGCCATTCCTCGACAGCCTCGTCAACCAGAGTCTGTACTTCGAGAACTGCTTCTCGGCCGGAAAACACACCATCAGCGGCATCTTCGCCTCGACATGCGGCTATGCCAACACCTTCAACGACGACCCGACGTATCAGTTCAACCCCGTGAAGTCAGAACCCGTGCTGACATACAACAGTATGCCTAAGACGTTGAAAGACAACGGCTATCACACCATGTTCTTCCTCTCGCACGAGGCCACATGGGAGAAACTCGACGTGTTTTTAAACAAAAACCATATCGACCGCATATATTCGTCGCTCGACTATGACCCTAATGCCGAGAAGTCGAACTGGGGCGTGTGCGACGACTATCTGCTGCAATATGCCGCGAATACCTTTAACAACTGCGAGAAGCCGTTTTTCGGCGTCATCATGACGGTGAGCAACCATCAGCCGTATATCATCCCGAAGTCGTTCCAAAGTCATTTTAAAAACGACAAGGACGCGGTTGTGGAATACGCCGACTGGTCGCTGCGTCATTTCTTCGAAACGGCAGCAAAGACTGAATGGTTCGACAATACCATCTTCGTTTTGGTAGGCGACCACGGCAAGGACTACGTGAAGTCGTACATCCCGCCAGTGAGCTATTTCCACATCCCGCTGGTGTTTTACGCGCCATCGAGACTGCAGCCCGAGATCAACAGCGGCTTCGTGTCGCAAGTCGACATCTACCCGACACTGATGAGCATGCTCGACATATCATTTGTGAATAACACGATGGGTATCAATCTGTTACAAGAAAAACGACCGATGGTTTTCTCGAGTGGCGATACCGAATATTGCGTGTTTGACGACGACTGGTATTTCATCGGAAGTAAGAACAAACCTCCGCAACTCTATCATTATCAAGACTTTGACGGCAAGAATTATGCCGAAGAGAAGCCGGAGGTGGTGCAACGAATGAAGAATTACGGCGAATCGAATTTCCAATCGTTCAATTATATCTATAAAAAACGACTGCAAAACGTTGAATAGCATGAAGATTTCGGTGGTGATAATAACGAAAAACGAGGAGCGCAACATCCTGAGATGCCTCAATTCGGTGCAGGATGTGGCCGACGAGATCGTTGTTGTCGACTCGGGCTCGACCGACGACACCGCCGCCATCTGCGAGCAATTCGGCGTTAAGTTTGTGCATCAGGACTGGCTCGGATATTCCGAACAGAAGAACTTTGCCAACAGTCTGGCCACCAACGACTGGATTTTAAGCATCGACGCCGACGAAGAGCTGTCGGATGAGCTGAAGCAGTCGATTTTCAAGTATAAAAACCAGCACATGCCGCACGATATAGTGTTCAGTATGAACCGCTTAACGAATTATTGCGGTCACTGGATCCGTCATTGCGGCTGGTATCCCGACAGGAAGATCCGTATCTGGAACCGCACCGTGGGACAATGGCAGGGCGAGATTCACGAGACGCTGGAGTTTTCGACCAAGGTAAGAGAAAAAGTGTTGAAAGGCGACCTGCTCCACTACTCTTTTGAGACGGCGCAAGACTATGAGAATCAGCAGTTTAAGTTCGCCAAGATGCGCGGACAGCATTATTTTATGAAAGGCAAGAAACACGCCTCGTTTTACATGGTGGTGTCGCCTATCTTCAGCTTCATACAGCATTATTTCTTCCAGCTAGGCTTTCTCGACGGCGCCGACGGATGGCATATCTGCCTTACCACCGCCAAGGCCACAAGGATGAAATATAAAACACTTAAAGAATTGACAGACAAGAAGTTATGATTAGCTTTGAGAAATATAAACGTGCCGAAAAAAAGGATTACTGCTTCACGATCATCATCCCGACGTGGAATAATCTGAAGTATCTGGACCTTTGCGTGAACAGCATCCGCAAAAACTCGGCTTACGAGCATCAGATTATCGTGGCTATCAACGAAGGCGCCGATGGTACGCTTCAATGGATTGAAAATCAAGCGATTGACTACATCTATGCGAAGGAAAACATCGGCATCTGCTACGCTCTGAATGCCTGCCGCAGCCTCATCGACACTAAGTTTGTGTTCTACGCCAACGACGACATGTATTTCATGCCGAACTGGGATGTGCCGATTCTCGAGCGAATCAACCAACTGACTGATAACCAGCGTGATACACATAAATATTTCATGATTTCGAGTACCCTCGTCGAGCCGACAGGCAACAATCCGTGCGTGGTGGTGCGCGACTTCGGTACCGATATCGAGAGTTTTCGCGAGGATGAACTGCTGAAAGAGCAGCAAAACCTGGTGCGCAGCGACTGGCGTGGAAGCACCTGGCCACCTAATGTGATGCCTCTAGACTGCTGGGACCTCGTCGGCGGCATGAGCGTGGAGTTTCATCCCGGATGGTACTCCGACCCCGACATCTCGCGTAAGCTATGGCATGCTGGAGTGCGCGATTTTATTGGCGTTGGCAACAGTCTGGTTTATCATTTCGGAAGCAAATCGACCAAGAGGATGCGCAAAAATAAAGGCAAGAAGATGTTTATCCTCAAATGGGGCATCAGCTCAGGCACTTTCACCGAAAAATACCTAAAAAGAGGTGATACCGATTTCACGGCAGTGGAGGAAGATAAATTACCTAAGCCGAACAGTATCAAGCAGTTAATCAAGAGGATTTTTGCGTGCTTCGGAAATTGAATAATTGAGAATTGACAATTGATAATTGGTTTAAGAGTTCAAAGGGTTTAAAGGGTTCAAGAGGTTCAAAAGATTAAAGGATTAAAAGATTATATAACAATTAAAAAATTACAATCATGGTTAACATTGACAAAACTAATTTCTCTGGAAAACGCGTCATTGTGCGCGTCGACTTCAACGTTCCGTTGGATGACAACTTCAACATCACCGACGACACCCGTATGCGTGCGGCAATGCCGACATTGCAAAAAGTGTTGAAAGACAATGGCAAACTCATCATCATGTCGCACCTCGGCCGTCCGAAAAAGAACCCCGATCCGAAATATTCGGTGAAGCCGTTAGTAAAACACCTCGAGGAACTCATCGGCAAACCGGTGATCTTCGTCGACGACTGCATGAAGGCCGCTGAGCCTATCAAAAATATGAAAGACGGCGACGTGATGCTGCTCGAAAACCTCCGTTTCTATGCGGAAGAAGAGGGCAAGCCACGTGGCGTTGAGAAGGGCGAGCCAGGCTACGACGAGGCAAAGAAAGAGGTAAAAGCGGCTCAGAAAGAGTTCACCAAGACCCTCGCTTCGTACGCCGACTACTATATCAACGACGCTTTCGGAACAGCACACCGCGCTCACGCTTCGACAGCGCTCATCGCCGATTATTTCGATGCCGACCATAAGATGTATGGCTACCTCATGGGCAAGGAAGTGGCGGCAGTCGACAAGGTGATGAACGACATCAAACACCCGTTCACGGCTATCATGGGCGGCTCGAAGGTGTCGACAAAGATTGAAATCATTGAGAACCTGCTCACAAAGGTCGACAACCTCATCCTTTGCGGCGGCATGACATACACATTTAAGAAAGCTCTCGGCGGCAAAGTCGGTAACTCGATTTGCGAAGACGACAAGCTCGACCTCGCCCTCGACATCCTGGCAAAAGCCAAGGAAAAAGGTGTGAATTTGGTTCTCTCAATCGATACTTTGGCAGGTAATAAATTCGCCAACGACGCTGATACTCAGGTAGTTGACCCGATGAACATCCCCGACGGCTGGGAAGGCATGGATATCGGTCCAAAGACCCGCGAGCTCTTCGCCAAGGTCATCAAAGGCTCAAAGACAATACTCTGGAACGGTCCGAGCGGCGTGTTTGAGTTCGACACCTTCGCACAGGGCTCAAAGGCCATTGCTGTAGCAATTGCTGAGGCTACCAAAGACGGCGCCTTCTCGCTCATCGGCGGTGGCGACTCGGTGGCTTGCATCAACAAGTTCGGCCTGGCCGACCAGGTGTCGTACGTGTCGACAGGCGGCGGTGCCTTGCTCGAGGCCATCGAAGGTAAGGAACTTCCAGGTATTGCTGCAATTAAGAAGTAAACTTCGGCTATTGGCTGTTGGCTGTTGGCAAAAAAGCTAATGGCCAATGGCCAAAGTATCGTGTCATATAATGAAAAAGTCATTTTTGTTTTTAGTCGTTATTATGACAATAGCGACTACACTCCGTGCTCAGTGGACAAGTCCGGGCGAAGGCGTCACCTACACCTTTGCTGACCTTGTTGATATCACAGGCGGAGTTGTCACTGTCGGTGAAAACGGCTATGTTGTCAACGCCGACCTCACCATTTCGACAGGCGACGTGCTGCAAATCGATAACCAGACGTCGAGAGTCGATTTTGCCACGGTGCTCCTAACTATCAATGGCTCAATGGTTTGCACGAATTCAAGCACCAGAACCAAGTTTTACGGCTTGAACGAGACCAACCATTTCAGCATGCGTTTTGAGAACGCCACCAACTGCTTGCTGAAGAAGATGTATTTCTCCGACGGCGCAGGCATCAAAGTCATTGAGTCGGAAGTGACCTTCGACGACGTGAAATTCGTTTATTTCACTAGGGATTACAGCAATGCCGTCATCGACATCTTCAACTGCGACCCGGTGATTAAAAACTGTTATTTCATGCTTAACTGCGGCTCGGCCATCAGCTCGCCGGCCAACGGCCAGGCCTCGCCGCAGATCCTGAACTGTGACTTCGACACCAACGGCACCGACCAGGTCAACGCTCCGCAGATCAACCTCGGTCCGGGCGGCAACGACACCATCCGCATCGTGGGCAACGACGTCTACACCATCATGGCGCAGTGGTATGTGGGCGGCATCTCGGTAGCCGACATCATGAACACCGGCTCGACCAAGGTTTTGCTGAAGAACAACAAGATTCGCGAAAACCGTTACGGCTACAACCAGCAGGGCTACACCATCTCGTCGGTCATCGTTGACAACGAGTTTACCGACAACAACCACGAGGACAACCCGATGAACGGCGGCAGCGGCATCTCGATTTACGGCTACACGACCAACAACAAGGCCATCTTGCGCAACAACGTGATTACCGACAACCTCTGGGGCATCACGGCGATTTATCAGCACGATATCGACATGGGTACCGAGGACGACTGGGGTCATAACGAGATTCACGACAACGGCAATGGCGGCGTAGTGTACGACCTGTACAACAACTCGGCCTGCGACCTCACGGCTGTCGGCAACGACTGGGACGCTCACAGCATCGAGCGCATCGAGGATCATATTTATCATAAAAACGACGACCCGAGCCTAGGTCTTGTTACCTTCGTGCCATACGTGGGATATGAAGGAATTGAAGAAATCCCAGAAAATAACTCGTTGATAGATAATAAGACATACGATATTGAAGGGCGATATTTAGGTGATGAAGTCCCTGATAATTTCAGAGGAGTGTATATCAGAAACGGGGAAAAATACGTTAAATAATTGACAATTGAAAATTGAGAATTGACAATTAGGTGGTTTCCAAATATGAAAAAGATATTTTTTGTTTTAGCTATTGCGATTATTTTTATTTCTTGCGAAAGGAATAATAACCCGAAGCAGCCCTCGGCGCCGAAGACAACTAAGAAAACCGTGGTTGTCCCGGCTTTCAACGGCGACTCGGCTTATTATTTCGTGAAAGCCCAGTGTGACTTCGGTCCGCGCGTTCCCGGTACGATGCCGCATCAGCAATGTGCCGAGTGGCTAGTAAACACTCTGAACGGCTACGCCGACACCGTCTTCGTACAGGAATTCAAATCACGCATCTACGATGGCAAAGTGATGAATGGCAAAAACATCATCGCGGCGTTCAACCCCGATGCAAAGAAGCGCATCATCGTCGCAGCGCATTGGGACTCAAGGCCTTACGCCGACAACGACCCCGACGAAGCCAACTGGCGCAAACCTATCGACGGAGCCAACGACGGCGCCTCGGGCTGCGGCATCATGATGGAGATGGCACGTGTGATGAAAAACCATCGCATCGACGAAAGCGTCGGTATCGACTTGATTTTCTTCGACTTGGAAGACTACGGCTCACCAAAATGGATGGACGTAAGCGAACGCGAAGACCTCTCTTGGGGTCTCGGCTCACAGTATTGGTCGAAAAAGCCGCATGTAAGCAATTATTCAGCTTATTACGGCATACTTCTCGACATGGTCGGAGCCTCAAATCCACGTTTTCCGAAGGAATATTACTCGCAAAACAACTCAGCATGGGTGCTGAATAAGGTGTGGCGCACAGCCCGCGAGATGGGCTACGACGAGCATTTTGTGAACGAGCTCGGCGACCCGATCAACGACGACCATATCTATATGATTCACTACGCCGGAATACCGTCAATCGACATCATCGACCTCGTCGGCGACCCCGACCGCACCTCGTGTTTCTTCCCATATTGGCACACGTTGAAGGATAACATCGACTGCATCGATGTCAAGACGTTGCAGATGGTCGGAAACGTGATGCTGGAGGTGGTATACAATGAATAAAAAAGCCGAAAATTTGCATTTTCGGCATTAAAAATTCAAAGTATGAAAAAAAGATAATTACTCTTTGTTGATTTTCACGTCGCCGTAGGCGGTAGTGATATAGAGCCTTCCGCGTTCGCCATCGCCATACGAGCCTGCTCCTTTGATGACCTTAGTGTCGAAGAAGCCCTTGAAGATGATGTCGCTGTAGGTCGACTTGAGGTTGTAGTCAAACGAGGCGTCTTCCTTGATGTACAGCGTCGCGTCGGAATACTGTCCGTCGATGTCGACGATAGGCTTCAGCGTGCTGAACGTGGCCTTGAGGTCGCAGTAGCGCATCTCGACAATCATGCTGTTGGTGACGTTCGAAATCTTGATGTCGGAATAGGCGCTGTCGTCGAGGTCGATCTTCGCCACCTTCTCGATCTTCACTGTCGAATATTTGTTTTCGATATTACCTTCGTTGAGATTAGTGACATAGATATTGCTGTATTTCAGCTCAGCACTGAGCTTGTCGCAATTTCTGATTTTTGCATCGCCGTAGTCGAGTTCCAACTCGATATTATTTGCGTAGTTGATGTTGATGTCGCCATATTTTATGTCGATGCTGTTGTCGGCGAGCAGACTGTCGGCCTTCAGGTCGCCGTATTTAATGTCGACTTCGAGTCTCTTGGCCACGGTCTCCACCTTGATGTCGCCGTATTTTGTCTCAAGTTCCATGAAGACGTCTCTCGGCACTTTCACGTAGTATTTTATGATCATCGTGCCGTTGAAAGTCCTGTATTTGTAGTCGCCAAACACCGTCTCGGCGGTCACTTTGTTGCCGAATTTGTCGAATTTCACGTCGATAGAGTTGAATTTCGCTTTGAGTTTGTCTTCGTCGTTGCTCTTCACGATGATTTTCACCTTGAAGTCGATCATCTGCTGATCCCATGGAGTGATGATGAAATCGCTGTATTTTCCGACCATCTCGAGGACGGGGTTAGCGTCGACGCTGTAGGTCTGTTCGATAAGTTTCTGGGCTTCGTATCTGTATTTTCCGCCCTCGCCTCTATAGTCGTTGGCTGTGCCAACCAAAGCCATCAGGCATAATGCTGTTAAAACTAAATACCTTTTCATAATTCTATTTGTTTATCTTTTCTGTTATTAACTCTATTGTTTTTAATCTGCTGTCGTACATCTGTTCGGCTATAGCCATCTGTTTCTCTTCCGGAAGAGGAGCCATCTCGGCAAAAATATCGCCCATATTTGTCAGTCCGTCAATCACCGCGTTGATCTGCATGCGTGTCGAGTCGTCGACATTTTGCATCACAACCTCCAGATTCATGATGGCTTCATCCATCTTTTCGTCGTAAAATTGACGCATCGTAACTAATTTATTCTCAGCCACTTGCGGCGATTTTGTTGATAATCTTCCATCTAAGAAAATGCCCGAAATCACCATGAAAACGGTTATCGCTGCCGCCGCCACCGAGGTCCATGTCATGATGCGGAGCTTTTGGATGGCGATGTCGTCGCGGCGGACGTAACGCGCGGCATCTTTGCGGAGTCGTTCCTCGAAACGCGCCCTGCTTCCGGCTGGCATTTTCACGTCATCGAATGACGATCTGTTGCTTTGTATTTTGTTTTCTATATTCATAGTTTAATAGTTTTCGTTCAATTTGCAGGAGTTTCCTCGCTTCGCTCGGAATGACACTCCCCTATTGTGTGATCCCTGTCATTCCGAGTCCCACAGGGACGAGGAACCCCCTTGTCATTAGCAATTACTATATTTCTCAACTTTTCGAGCCCTCTGGCGTATTGTGACCTTACGCTCGACTCTTTTATTCCCATTTGTTCCGCTATCTCGCTGAATTCCATTCCTTCTATCAATCTCATTGTTATCGTCAGGCGGTAGCCGTCGGGAAGGTTATTCAATGCCTCTTTTATCTTTTCTATCGGGAAATCTTCAAAATCGGTGTCGTCGTCATCGATACGGTCAGCTGTGTTGTCGATTTCCTCGTAAAACGGCTCTTTGCTGCGTTTCCTGAACATATCGATGCTCTTGTTGATGGCTATGGTCTTGACCAGCGCCGTAAAGTCGCGTTCCGAACCGCTGAAACTGTCAAGATTTGCGAAGGCTTTGAGGATGGAGTCTTGCGTGATCTCCTCAGCGTCCTGGGCGTTCAGCACTATCCGGTAGGAGGCGTTGAAGACGGCGTCGCAGCAGAGGTCGTAGAGCCTCATCATCGAGCGCTGGTTGCCTTTTCTTGCCATGTCCAAAACAATGCCAAATCCTAACATTTCATCCGTTTTACATCTCTTTAACGAAGAAAAACCGTTTTTGCTGCATCAAAAAAAGAAAAATTATTCATTTTCCATTGCGAAAAGCGCCGCGCGGTTCAAAAACGAGTTGAAGTCGTAGCACGAGCGGAACTCATCGACGACCCATTCGACCAGGTGGTCGGAATAAATCATGTCGTCGGAGATGTTTTCATAAAGACAGAAGTCCTTGAGCTTCAAATACTCAGCGTAAGGATGGTCGACAGGATATTCCTTCGGCACTTTTTTCAGTTTTGAAGAAAAATCCATCGTAAAATTCTTCGCTTTCTTCAGAGCCTTCACAAACTCATCGCCTTTGGTGCTGATATCCTCGCGCACACTCTTCGTGATGAACGGCTCGCACATATACATGCCCGGATACAGCCCATGATGACCGAGATATTCGGCTCCTTCGCCCTCAACGTGGAAATAATAGCCCGCCAGACCCGATTTTTTGCCGTTCGGACAGATAAACAGGCCGAAATGACGCTTATACGGACTCTTGTCGGGCGAGAAACGCGTGTCACGATAAAAGCGGTAGGTGCAGTCTTTCAAGGTCAATCCGCGGGTGAGCGGGTCGAATTTCTGTACACCTATTAATATCTGTTCCGCGATGGCATTGAACTTATTTTGCGCATTCTGGTACAGGTTCTTATGTTGCTGAAACCATGGACGGTTGTTATTTTCAACGATGAGGTTAAGAAAGTCTAATATCTCTTTCATGAAACTTATTTTTTGCAAATATAGCATTTTATTCAAAATTGTTTTTAAATTTGCAAAACAATAATAAAATATCTGAGAATTATGGAAAAGCGCGAACTCACGAAGGATGAGATATTAGGATTGATAGCTGAATTCAAGTCGGAAATCAATAAAAATCAGGCTAAAATCGACTTTTTCAACGAGAAAATCGATGAGCTGACGCGGCTTTTAAGCGAAAATAAAACCACCCCGCGCAAGCCGTATCCGCTGTCGCAGTGGGACACCATAGTGCTCGATGTGATTAAGGAAAACGGCAAGCCGACCACCAGCAATGAGATATACACCAAGGCGATGGCTAAGGCTAAATCGTTGAATATCAATATCGATGAGGCTAAGATGAAGGCAAAAATCAATCAGGTGCTCGTGAAGCTTTCGAGTCGCCGTTCAGATTTGAAGAAGGTAAAATTCCAAGGAAGAGGATATGCCTATACGCTTCGCTAGTTGTTTTCCTGTTTTTTCATTTGTGACAGCTGCATCCTGATGCGGCTCGCCATGATGTCGATAGCCACCTGGTTGCTGCCGCCTTGCGGGATGATGATGTCGGCCAAACGTTTTGTGGGCTCGATAAACTGGTTATGCATCGGCTTCACGAAGGTCTCGTAATGTCTTAATACGTCCGACACTGTTCTGCCGCGTTCCTCGATGTCGCGCTTGATGATACGCATCAGGCGGTCGTCGCCGTCGGTATCCACGAAGATCTTGATATCCAAGCGTTTCACGAGCTCAGGGCATGTCATGATAAGGATGCCTTCGACTATCACCACCTCTGTCGGCTTCACCGGTATGACTTCCTTCGAGCGGGCGCAGGTAACGTAGGTGTAGATAGGCATAGGGATGGTCTCGCCGCGTTTCAACATGTCGAGATGCTTTACCAAAAGATCCCATTCGATAGCATCGGGATGGTCAAAGTTGATCTCTTTCTTGGCCTCCGGCGACAAGCTGCCGTTGTCCCAGTAATAGGCGTCCTGCGACACCACGCTGATTGAGTCCTCAGGAAGCGCCTCAATCAATTTTTTTACCACTGTTGTCTTGCCGGACCCTGAGCCGCCGGCGATACCGATTAATAACATAATACCGATAAAAAATGTAGAGACGCCATATTATGACGTCTCTACGGTTATTTCAAATTAAATTCCAATGAAGCTCATCAAGATACCAGCTGCCACTGCCGAGCCGATAACACCTGCAACGTTTGGTGCCATGGCGTGCATGAGGAGGTGGTTCGATGGGTCGTATTTCTGTCCCTCGACCTCGGAGACACGTGCTGCGTCAGGCACTGCCGACACGCCAGCGTTACCGATGAGAGGGTTGATTTTGTTACCTTCCTTGCAGAAGACGTTCATCAGCTTGGCACCGCACACGCCGCCGAAGGTTGCGACAGCAAACGAACAAGCACCCAAAGCGAAGATGATGAGCGAGTCTGTTGTCAGGAACACGTCGGCCTGCGTTGAGGCACCGACGGTGAGACCTAACAATATGGTCACGATGTCGATGAGCGGGTTAGCTGCTGTGTTAGCCAGACGTTTCGTCACGCCGCTCTCTTTCAACAGGTTGCCGAAGAACAGCATACCGAGCAACGGCAAGGCTGACGGGCTGATGAAGGTGGTGAGAAGCAGGCCGACGATAGGGAAGATGACCTTCTCTGTCTTGCCTACGGCACGTGGCTCTCTCATCTTGATCAAGCGCTCTTCCTTGGTGGTGAGCAGACGCATGATAGGCGGCTGGATGACAGGCACCAAGGCCATGTACGAATATGCCGCGATAGCGATTGCACCGAGGAGGTGTGGAGCCATCTTGGTGGAGATGAAGATAGCGGTAGGACCGTCGGCGCCGCCGATGATACCGATAGCGGCTGCCTCATGCGGGTCGAAGCCTAACGCACGCGCGCTGATGAACGTGATGAACACGCCGAGCTGAGCGGCGGCGCCGAGGATCATCAGACGAGGCTGTGAGATAAGCGACGAGAAGTCGGTCATAGCGCCGATTCCCAAGAAAATCAAAGGAGGATAAATACCCTGACGCACTCCGAAATACAGGTAGTTAAGCACTGAGCCCTTCTGGTAGACGCCAGTCTGGATGTTCATGTTGAACACCTGGCTGATTAAGCCGTCGAAGAACTTCGCTGTGTTGGGTGCTGTCGGGTCCATGCCGGCTGGCAGGAACGCCTGCAGCTGCTCAGGAGTCATGCTGTGGAAGTGCTCGAGAGCCTGCGTACAGTTCATCTCGCCTTGTCCGGCAAAGAGGCCTACAAAGAACTTCTGGGCTTCCGTCAAGTCGAAAGTGAGATTTCCTTGTATCTCGATCTTCGACAAGGCTGCGAGAGCGCCTTGAAGGTCAAAGGTATACGAGTCTTGGATAAACGGGATGTTACCCACTATGATACCCACTCCGATAGGGATGAGCAGCATAGGCTCGAAGTCGTATTTCACGGCGAGGAAGATAAACACAAATGCCACCAATATCATGATGAGGTTGCCTCGTGTACAGTTCCTGAAGCCCGTAAACTGCCAGAACGAATACATTCCGTCGCCGATGGCCTGTCCCGCCGAGAGAGTCTGTATCTCAGCGTCCTGAGCCTCAGGCGTGAGCTCTGTCGTCACCATCTCGGGGGTGACGGTCTGCGTGCTGTCGAACACATGTTCGGCCATAGCAGGACTCGACGTCATGATGCCGTGAAGCACGAGCAGCATGGCAATCAAAGCGACGATGAGCAGAGCTTTCTTTTTAACGTTGAATCTCTTCTTCATAATTATCCAATTACAAATAAAACAGCGCCTTGCAGAATGTTGTCGCCCACTCTGACTTTGACTTCTTTGATTGTTCCGTCGACTTCAGCGAGGAAGTTGTTTTCCATCTTCATGGCCTCGTACATCATGAGCTTGTCGCCGCGTTTCACGACGTCACCCACGTTGACGTAGATCTGCATGACGGTGCCTGGAAGCGGTGCCAATGACTTGTAGCCGTCGGCAGGTGCCGATGTGGCTGCCGGAGCCTCGACCTTAGGTGCTGCTGCCGGCTTTGGAGCCTGACGCTTAGGAGCGACGAAGGTAGGAATGGCTTCCTCTTCACGCTGGACTGTTACATTATATTGAGTACCGTCGACGACTACTTCGGCATGTTCGCCTTCGTAGTTCTTCACCTCGACTTCGTACTCTTTTCCGTTGACTGTGAATTTAAATTTCTTCATAGCTTAGTAATTTCTTCTGTTTAAACCATTTAATCCGTAAATCTTCGAGCTCCATGGGGAGTAGCGGCGCTCGACTCTCTGAATGGTCACGAATCCCGACTCTTCGTCGTGGACGTCTTTCGCCAGTGCGAGAGCCAGTCCGATGACCACTGCGAGGTCGTCGTCGACCTTCCAGCCCGCTGCTGTAGAGGTGCTTGGCGTTGTGGTTGTAGTAGTCTTCTTGCTTTTCTTGAAGTCGTGGTTCACGAGCTTCGAGAATCCTGTGAAGATGAGGAACAGCACCACCAATGCCGTGATCACGATACAGAAGCCACCGACGGTGACCACCCAGTCGTGAGTAGCGATAGGCTCTCTGACAGCCGATAATAATATCATTAACATATTCATTTCAATTCAAAATTTAAAGATTTAAAATTCAAAATTACAATGGTATGTTGCAATGTTTCTTCGGTGGGTTGGTGTCTTTCTTTGTCTCGAGTGCCTGGAGGGCTCTGATGACGCGGAAACGTGTGTTACGAGGCTCGATGACATCGTCGATGTAGCCATATTTCGCTGAGTCGTAAGGATTTGCGAACTTGTCGCGGTATTCCTGTTCTTTCTTGGCTACGAACTCAGCGCGTTCTTCTGGGTTCTCGATGGCTGAGATCTCTTTACCGTTGAGTATCTCGACAGCTCCTGAAGGACCCATGACGGCGATTTCTGCTGTCGGCCATGCGTAGTTGATGTCAGCGCGGAGCTGCTTGCAACCCATGACGAGGTGTGAGCCGCCGTATGACTTACGGATGGTGATGGTGACCTTTGGCACTGTGGCTTCGCCGTAGGCGAACAGCATCTTAGCACCGTGGGTGATCACGCCGCCGTATTCCTGCACTGTGCCAGGCAGGAAGCCAGGGACGTCGACCAATGTCACAATCGGGATGTTGAATGCGTCGCAGAAGCGGACGAAACGAGCACCTTTACGTGATGAGTTGATGTCGAGCACGCCGGCGAGGAAGGCCGGGTTGTTGGCGACCACGCCGACAGGTTTGCCGTCGAAACGTGCGAAGCCGACGATAAGGTTCTTCGCGAAGTCCTGTGCGACCTCGAGGAACTCGCCGTTATCCACGATGGCGTGGATGATGTGCTTCATGTCGTATGGCTTGTTCGGGTTATCCGGGATGATGGCGTTGAGTGAGTCTTCCTTACGGTCGATAGGGTCGTTGCATTCGATGCGCGGAGCCTCTTCGAGGTTGTTCTGTGGCAGATACGAGATGAGGTCGCGGATGAGCTGCAGACCTTCTTCTTCTGTTGCTGTCATAAACTGGCTCACGCCTGACTTCTGGTTGTGTACCAAAGCGCCGCCGAGCTGGTCGGTGCTGACGTCTTCGCCTGTCACTGTCTTCACTACCTTCGGGCCGGTGAGGAACATATAGCTGTTCTGTTCGGTCATGAGGATGAAGTCGGTCAATGCCGGTGAGTAGACTGCGCCGCCTGCGCATGGTCCGAAGATGGCGCTGATCTGTGGCACCACACCCGAGGCGTTGATGTTACGCTGGAAAATCTCAGCAAAACCTGCCAATGAGCGTGATCCTTCCTGGATACGTGCGCCGCCTGAGTCGTTGATGCCGATGATAGGAGCGCCGACCTTCATGGCCTGGTCCATCACCTTGCATATCTTCTTCGACATAGTCTCTGAAAGAGAGCCGCCGAGCACCGTGAAGTCCTGTGAATACACGTAAACCAGACGACCGTCGATGGTGCCGTAGCCTGTCACGACGCCGTCGCCGAGAAACACCTGCTTCTCCAGACCGAAGTCGGTGGTGCGGTGTGTGAGGAACATGTCGAATTCTTCGAAGCTACCCTCGTCGAGCAACATGGCGATGCGCTCACGAGCAGTGTACTTTCCCTTTTCGTGTTGTGCAGCAATACGCTTCTCACCGCCACCCTGACGTGCAAGAGCGCGCTTGTCTAACAACTCCTGAATTTTCTGTTCGATTATCATTTTCTGAATATTTATTATTTGTTCTTATTTTCGCAAAGTTCTGTGAGGACACCGGCTGTTGATTTCGGGTGCAGGAAAGCGATGGTCAGGCCTTCAGCGCCGCCGCGTGGAGTCTCGTCGATGAGACGGAAGCCGTTTGCCTTGGCGTCAGCAAGCTGATTTTCAATGCCTTCCACTGCAAATGCGATGTGATGCATACCGCCCTTACCGTTGTTTTTCTCGATGAAAGCGGCGATGGTGCTCTCAGGTGATGTTGGCTCGAGAAGCTCGATCTTGGTCTGACCTACTTTGAAGAAAGCAGTCTTAACCTTCTGATCTTTAACCTCTTCGATGGCGTAGCATTTTGTTCCGAGCATCTTCTCGAAAACAGGAATCGACTCGTCTAAGCTTACGACGGCAATTCCAATGTGTTCAATATGAGTTGGATTCATAAAAATAACGTTATTTATAATTAAAATTAAACTCGAATTCGATGCAAAATTACGAAAAAATCTTAATTCTTTATCAATTTTTCTACCGAAATGAATTTTTTCTTCCCGTCCATTAAATATACGAAGTAAACACCTGATTTATAATCACTTACAGGTATTGTCATTTCTTTTCCCTTAACGGAAAACGAGCCGATGGTTTGTCCTAAATTATTGACTATCAATATTTTACCATCTTCAATTGTGGTATTAATCTTGATTCTGTCGCTTGCTGGATTTGGCGTAACTGTAAAGAAATCAACGACTTCTGACAATTCGCCTGTTCCGAGCTGCGTCTTGTCGATGGCTCCTACGGTATATTGTCCGCTCGGGAGGTCGCTCACTATGAAATAGCCGATTTTCCAGTTGCCCTGCTGGGTGTAAGGGATGCTGTGCCACACATCGTGGATGTTAGCCCTGTAGAGCAGTACCGCCGAGTCGTTTTCGGTGTGGATGATGTCGCCGTCCATGCTGGCATTGTTTGAATAAGTGAATTTTCCGGTGACATCGGCATCGCCGAAATCATGTCTGAAGACATTCCAGAAATGCTTGGTAGAAAGCGTTAAAGCGGGGATGTTAGGGTCGTTGTCGGGCGCCACATAATGGTCTTCGGCGCGCAGCATCACCGAGTCGGCAACGCTGTTGACGGTAAGTGCAAGCTGCTGGTTGACCGACCAATTCTGGGTTGTGGTAGCCATCAGGTTTTTATCGAATTTGGCATCCAGGAAGTGGTTGTAATAGTCAGCAAATGCTGCTATTGGGTTGATGTCGAGCGGGAAGGTCCAGTTAGCCTCCGCTCCGTCCCAGTTGATCAGCACAGTCTGCAGCTCGCCTGCGTTGTCGACGAAGGTCACCTCCACCCTATTGTTCAGTCCGACATGCTCAGGTCCGATGTGCTGATAAGTCATCCTCACGGTAACGTCGTATTGGTTCCCGTTTGGTGTAACATTAAGAATATCAACGCCATAGTGCGGCATTCCCGCAGTGAACACATAGGTGTCGAAGAATCCGCTCATGTCGATGCCAGTGGCTGCAGTGAGGGCGTCGCGCAGTGCTTCCGACGACGCGGCGCTGTAGTTGTAAGCGTTGAGATAGCTCCGCAAAGCAGCTAAAAACGTGTCGCGGCCGAGGTAGTTCATCAGGGTGTTGACGACTACAGCGCCGCGGTTATAAACGGCACTGCCATCGTAGGTCATGGTTTGCGGGATATTGTTGAGCGGAATCCAGTTGTTCTCGCTCTTGCACCAGCTTGTTATGGTGTTGATTTTGGTGCTCATGGCCTGCTGGAAGTCGTCCTCGCCGTAGACTGCCGAGCGGTAGAAAACTCCGCAAAACTGCGCAAAACCTTCGTTGAGCCACATATCTTCGGCCGTCGAGCAGGTGACTTTATTGCCAAACCACATGTGCGACATCTCATGCGCCACATATTCCTCCTGAGAGGTGTTGCCGGTCACGATGCCGCTGGTGATGCCGATGTTATCGACATGTTCCATGCATCCGACGCTTGTCACTACATATCCGATACGGTTGAAAGGATACGGACCGAAGCAGTTTTCGTAGAAGCTGGCGATGTCTTTCACATGCACGAAGGTGCCCGGCACGTTGTTGATCTGACTCGGTTTTACATAAACTGTAATCGGAATGTCGCGCTCGATGCCGTTATAGGTGTCGGTCCACTCGACGTAGTCGCCTACCGCAAACGAGACGTGATAGGTCGCCACTTCCTGAGGAATCTCCCAGTGCCAAGTGGTGGTGCCGTCGCCATTGTCGTAAGTGTTGATGAAGTTGCCGCCGCAGATGGCTTTTTTGTCGTTTGGAACAACGACGCACAGGTAATATGTCGCCTTGTCGGTGAAGTTGTCGACGCATGGGAACCAGCATTTACCGAGGTTGTGCGGTATTGACTCGAATCCGACGCCCATGTTGCAGACGTAGCCGTTAGTCCACATTACGCCGCCCCAGCTCTCGTTGAAGGTGTTTCCACCGTAAGTTATTGTGAATGAAGCGCTCGCATTGGCTGCTAAAGCTGACGAGAGGTTTATCGTCAGCACATCGCCGTTTTGCACAAAATTACTTACGCTGGCGCCAGTCGCTGTTACAACGCTGACTGTCAACGACTTAAGCTCAAGATTGATAACATTTGTCGAACTTAAGGCTGTCAGGGTGACGGTGGTTTCACCTTGAATCGTATGACCAGTAAAGTCGATATTATTGATATGAATCTCGTAATGAGTGACATCGAAATTTTCGCCCGGAGTCTGGGCTTTTGCAAGAAATGCTACGAAAACGAGGAGTATTGCAAAGATTCTTTTCATTTTATGATGATATTAATCTTGCAAATATACGATTTTTTTTGTAGATTTACAAAAACATTTAAAAAAATTGCGGCGGCACTAAGCTCTCTGAGCGCTTTAAGGACTCTAAGAACTTTAATGCCGCCGCAACGTCAGCAATTAATCCGAGCGAAGCGAGGGATTATTTCACTTCTTCAACGCGAATCGGTTCCGGCATTGCCTTGTGAATCTCTAATTCATCGATGAGGTTGGTTGCGCCGTAGACCTTGTCGATGATGAAGAGCACGTAACGGATGTCGACGTTGATGGTGCGCTGGAGTTTCGGCTCGAAGTTAACGTCGCCGCTCATAGCCTCCCAGTTGCCGTCGAAAGCGAGTCCGAGGAGTTCGCCCTTGCCGTTCATGATAGGGCTGCCCGAGTTACCGCCTGTGATGTCGTTGGTCGACAGGAAGCAGGTGATGAGTTCGCCGTTTTTGTCGGCATACTGACCGAAGTCTTTCTTCTCGATGAGGTCGAGGAGCTCCTTAGGAGCGTCGAACTCGAAGTCACCAGGGATATATTTCTCGAGGATACCGTTGGCGGTGCACACATAGTCGTAAGAGATAGCGTCGGCCGGCTGATAGTCTTTCACCGAACCGTAACTCATTCTCAGTGTTGAGTTTGCATCAGGATAGAGAACCTTTTCAGGCTGTGTCTCGGCGTAGAACTCACGGAGTCCCTTCACGAAGAGATGGTCGGCCTGAGCAATCTCGTTGTTAGCCATTCTGTAGCCCGGAACTGAGCCGTAGAGCTGGTTCATCAAGCCACCAAGCATGAGGAAAGCAGGGTCTTTTCTGAGTTTTCCGACACTTGGTTTCTCGATGAAGGCCTTCATTGTCTCGGCCTGGCTGAACATCGAGTTGTCGTAGATGTAGTTTGCCACAGCTTCCCAGCTGCCTTTGTTCTTCTTCAGGAGTTTCTGGACGAAAGCAGGACATTCATCGGCTTCGAACTTACTGCCGTAGATCTTCATCACTGCCACGAGCATGTCTTTCTGCACGCGCGGGTCGGTGTCTTTGAACAAAGCATCGACGTCGATTTCCTTCAAAGCCTCGGCTGCTGCCAGCTTATCTTCTTTTGTTGACTCCTTGCTGCTTGCGATCTGATAGTACTGGACAAACTCTGTTGCTGTTCCCATCGGGTAAAGCTGTGCCAGGAAGTTAGGATAGAACAGTCCGGCTGCCACCTCGCTCAGCATGCTGTACATGTCGTCGAGAGTGCTGAGCACCTCGCCGTATTCGGCCTGGCGTTCCTCGTTGGCGTTGACCCATTCTGCGAAGTCGGCCTCGAGAGCGGCTTTACGCTCAGCGACTTTATTCTTGCGGAGCATGGTGATCTGGCCTTCGAAGTTCTTCCATGTGTTGGCCAAACCTGCTTTGCTGCTTGCGTAGATGATGTTGATGTTCTTGTCGACCTTCATATATTCGTCCATGACGTCGGTCTCGGCTTTGAACACTTCGTAAACGATTGGGTAGAACACGTCGACGTTGTAGTTGATGCCGAATGATGTCATGTAACGCTCTGTCGAGCCTGGGAAGCCCCAGATCATGGTGAAGTCGTCAGGCTGCACGCCGTCGAGACTGATTGGCAGTGAGTGCTTAGGAGTGAGAGGCTTGTTGTTCTCGTTGAACTCGGCCGGCTCGCCGTTTTCGTCAGCGTAGACACGGAAAATCGAGAAGTCGCCGGTGTGACGAGGCCACATCCAGTTGTCGGTGTCGCCGCCGAACTTACCAATCGACTGAGGTGCTGTTCCCACGAGACGCACGTCGGTGTAGGTCTTGTAGACGAACATGTAATACTCGTTGCCCTCGAAGAATCCTTTGATGACAGGGTTGAGCTTGCCGTCTTCCGATGCTGCCTCTTCGAGTTCTTTAATCTTGGCGTTGATGGCCTGCTGCTGTGCCATGTAGTCCATGTCGTCGGTGACGACGCCAAGGATTGCCTCGGTCACGTCTTCCATTCTCACGAGGAACGATGCTGAAACGCCTTCTGCCGGGAGTTCTTCCTCGAAGCTTCTGGCCCAGAATCCTTCGTTGAGATAGTCGTGTTCAACCGTCGAGAGGGCGGCTATTGAGCTGTAACCGCAGTGGTGGTTGGTGAAAAGCAAGCTGTTTTTCGACACGATCTCGCCTGTGCAGAAGAACCCGCGTGGGTGAGCGCCGTTTGAGAGACCCACGATGGCGTCTTTCAAGCTGCTGTTGTTGATGCTGTAGAGTTCTTCAGGTGTGAGCTGGAGACCCATTTTCTGCATGTCGACATAATTCAAACGCTCGACGAACATTGGCAACCACATGCCTTCGTCAGCGCGCACGATGCCCATCATCGCAAAGATGATGGCAAAAAACACTGATAATTTTTTCATTTTTTTTAAAATTTGATTTGATATTACTATTGATTTCTAATTTTATTTCCTAAAATAAATCCAAAGATACCTGTAAGTAGCACTCCGATGGTGGTCTGCACGAGGTTAAGCATGTCGACCAATGGCGAAACGTCGTGAAGCACTTCCGAGTCGACGCCTGCCATGTTTTTCAAGCTGATGCCCAACGCCTCCAGATAATGAAGCGGTGACACCTCCGAGCTGAATATGAATGCGAACAGCAGCACCGTGAAGATATAGGTGAGAATCATCTTGAACATGCTCTCGCCGTATCCGAAAAACAGGTCCGACAGGCTGTTGCCGATGATATGCCACACTCTTCCGATTTTAGTCCAGATGCCCAGTTTCTTGTCGGTGAGGTCGGTCATCATACGCCGACGCTCCATGCGCCGTCCCTGCACGTAGCCCCAGTTGGCGTCGGCGTTGAAGCCGCGCTCATTCCATAAGCCCGTGAGAGTCTTGTAGATATCTTCAGCATCCGACCAGCGGGCCTTCACTGCCGCATCGGGACTCCAGTCGGAGACGACCTTCATGTCGTTGGTGCGCACACCGGTGCCGTATGTGTGCCAGTCGACCAAAAACTTGGTGTAGTTTTTCTTGTTTTGCTGTAAGATACGGCCGTCGACGAGGTTTTCGCGACGCAGGTTGGTGGCGTCGCCAAAATAGGTGTAATACAGGCTCGAGTTGCTTATCTTCGCATGTTTAAACAGCACCACGCCTTCGAAGAAACAGCGGTAAAAATCGCAGAAATCGATGGTTGAGTCTTCAAAAGTGGCCTGGTCGATACGCGCATAGCGGAAGTCGCTCCACGCGATGTTGGCGTAACGGAAACGGCAGTTGATCAGCGTAGCTTTCTTAAACGAGACGCTTTGCAGGTTAGGGGTGTCGGTCTTACCCGAACACTCAAAACTGCAGCAGTCCAGCACCGCCTCTTCGAATGAGCAGTGTCTCAGCGTGGAGCCCTTGAAATTCACTTTCGTCAAGGTGCATCCGCCGAAGTCAAGCCCTTCGAGGGTGATGCCGCTCAGGTCGAGGTCGTTGAGCTCTTTCGTCGCTATCAGCGATATGATTTCCGCCGTCGTCATGCTCTGTTCCTCCTAACGCTCGAGGTATTCCATTCCCATTTCGTACCAGATATCCTTCGGGATGCCGCAGCCGGCGAGCTTGTCGAGGTCAGCCTGGAGCTCTGGTTTGATGACGCCGTCGGTGGCAATCCACTCCTTCACATACTCGTAGTTGCCGTCACCCTGTGCCGTGAGGATAGCGCCGCCGAGTTTCTCGACCGCGAGCTTCATCTTCGGGAGGTCGATGTTATACAGGCCATTCTCATCGCGGGTGAAGGCTCCTTCGTTGGCGAGGAAGTTAAACTCGATCATGTTGGCTTTTCCGTGTGCCGAGGCGGCGCCAAAACGCACCGAACGGAAGATGCCAGCCATGAATGTGGTGTAGTTCTCTTCGAGAGTGCTGTTGTTGTATTCGCCCATCTCGTGGAGCTTGGTCACGAGAAACAGTCCGAGGATGTCGGCCTTAGCTTCTTCGATGGCTGAATACTGTTCCTTCAAGGCGTGACGCACTGTGCCGCTGCCGTCGAGGGTGTTCTTGATGCCCATACCGTGAGCCACCTCGTGGAACATCACGTTGGCGAAGAATGCGTCGAACTTCACGTTCTGACGGGCTTCAGGAGCTACCAGGACCTCTGAAATCGGGACGACGATCTTGTCGAACTTAGCCTTCATGGCGTTCTTCAGCTGGAGCTTGCGGGTGCCTTTCTGCAGCTGTACTCTCTCGTCGTTAGGCAGGTTGATGGCGATGGTCTTCGATGCCATATTGCAGTCGCCACCGTAGAAAATCACGTCGTAGGCTGCCAAATCGGCGTCGCTACCCGGTTTTTCCTGTTTATATTTGTCGTCGACAGGCAATTTTGTCTGAAGTTCAGGCAGCAATGCCACGTATCGTGTAAGTTTTTCGGTCCATTCCTTATCTTTTATAAGGATAAACGACTCATGAGCGGCTTTGTAGCCGTAGAGGCCGTCGGTGTAGTTCTCAATAGGACCTACCACAAAGTCGATATTGTTGTTGCGGACATCCATCCAAGCCATGTCTGAATGGTAGTAGTCGTCGATGAGGAGGTCGACTGCGCGGAATTGCAGATAATCGGCAAACTCTTTATCCTCGGCGAGTTGCGAAGCTTCGACAAGAAGCTCTGCTGCCTTGCGGATCTCGTCTTTGTATGCCTCATGGTACCAAACGGTTTTGAGGTTACCGTTCTCATCGCGGCGCACCAGAGTGTATTGGCTGGTCTTATCTGGGTTTTCCCAAGCGTCGAACTCTTCTTTTGTCATATCGGTAGGATAAAATCCTGCTCCTTCCGGCTTCGGACCGTAACCAGGGATGAACACGCGACGGTTGTCGAGCTGATCCCATGGACCGTAGTTGATTTCGGCATATTTACGGGCGTTCGGGTCTTCTATTCCGTTGAGGAACTCGTCCTTATCGCCATTGAAGTTTTCAGTCCAATAGATGTTATCCATTATCTTACCTGCCTTAAAAAGCAAGTCGAGCATCTTCACCTCGTTGTCGGAGAGATGACTGATGTCGGTGGTCAAAGTCACCTTAGCATATTGATTTGCAAGGGCTTCGTAGTTCTCTTCGCAAGATTTCTTATCCTGCTTTTCGCCACAGCTGAACAGTGCTGCAGTAAGTGCTATTGCCATAGCTAAGTATTTGATTTTCATATATTTAAAATTTATTTTGTTATCAATGATACTACCCAAAGGATGTCGTTCCAGGCCTGGGTGAACCAGTTCACATTAGCTTGGATGATGTCGACCGGAGCCGTCATCCCGCCGCCGAGCGAATAAAGAATTATCGTCACGTTGAAGAAGATGAAAGTCCAGATGAAGAGATACGAGCGGAAGAGTCCGCACACCTTAAGGTCGCCCTGGTATGAGCCCATGTAGCTCTTCCAGCAGGCGAAGTGGAACATCAGGGTGAAGCCGATGATGAAGTCGATTATCGGGAGGCAATCCGGCTTGATCATGAGGCGCATGAAGACGAATATAAAGGTGAAATAAGGCAGCATGTAAGGTGCCAGCGACATGAAGACGTTGTTGCTGCCCACCGACCATACCTCGCCGAGGTTTTCGCCCGATTTGATGTATTCGATGGCTTTCGCGTTGAATTCGGTGATTTTACGACGCAGGAACAGTGCTCCGACAAGGAAATGGGCGCCTTCGTGGGTCAGGGTGTAGACCAGATGGCGGTTTTTCTTGAAGAAAAGAGCCGTGAAGATGAGGAACGCCGCCATGCCTATCGCGAGCCAGAGGTAGCCCTGATAGGTGCCGGTTTTGACTGAATCAATTACATAGAGCGTGCATCTGTAGACCTCAAAGGCGCACAGGATGAGCGTCAGCATGAGGATGAACGATGTGAATGCTCGCCAGACTTTCTGCATAATCGCGAATTTTTATTTGATGATGAATAGTTTTCTAACGATGGTCGTCTCACCGATGATCTTCACGAAATACTGGCCTTCAGGGAGATCGCTGATGTCGATGCCAACAGCCTTCTCGCTCTTCAGCATGACGCGGCCTGTGAGGTCGATGATTTCAATGCTTGAGATATTTAAACCATTGTTAATCAGAATGTTAACCTCTTGACTTGCAGGGTTAGGATAGATATTGATGTTGTTTTCGACAAGGTTCTCTTCGATGCCGTAAGGGAGGTTGCACTCGTTGTATTCAGGGTTGACAAACACCACGTTGTTACCCTCGTGATAGCAGAGCAGATGGTACATCTCGCCGTCGCTGTCGGGTGACGCTTCCCACATGCCCACGTTCATGAAGCCGCGGTTGCTGCCGATACCTTCGACCCAGAACTCAGTCACGTCGGTCAGGCCTAAGAATGTGAAAGTGATTTTCTTTCTTGCCACGCCGTTAAGGTCGGTGATTGTTGACACTTCCGTCACCTGCATCGGGTGGTCGGTGTCATCGTGGAAGTAGTCGCCCACCTCGAGGTCGTAGTCGTAGAGCAGTTCGGCGTCCTCGTAGGCTGCGCCGTTCCATTTGCAGTAAACGATCTGGTCGCCGTCGGTGTGGTAGGCGCCTGCGAGGTGAACCTGGTTATTCTCGTTGCGGACGTAGATGGTCTGGAAGTCGAGACCACCGAGCATCACTGTCTCGCCTTGATAGTGATATTCATGAAAATCGCCCACCGGATGCGGTGCGCTGAAGGTGTAGACGCCGTAGATATACCACTCTTGGGCGTTGGTATTCAATGATATAGCCAGCATTGCCAGCGTCATGACTGCAAGTTTTCTGAGATGTTGTAAATGTTTAGTCATAGTCTTATGATTAAAATAATCGACAAAGATACGGAATTATTTAATAGGGAAGGGAATTAATTTGATAAAAAGTCATCAGACAAACAGTTCTGAAGCGATACCGTCGGCGAAAAGCATGCCTTTGTCATTTAAGATGAAACTTTCGTCTTTTTGATACATTTTTCCGCTTAAAATATGTTTTTTGGTCAAAATATTAAACCTTTTGACATATTCTTCCCCGAAATTGTCGCGAATATAATTCAAATCACAGCCCCAATTGGTTCGCAAGGAAGTCATGACATATTCGTTGTAGCGGTCGTCGAGCGTAAGTTCTTCACGTTCAAAGGAATAGTTCTCGCAATAATCCTTCACGCTTGCTACATTCCACTGACGTGAAACGCCATCGAAAGAATGAGCTGAAGGCCCGAGACCGAGATATTTTTCACCTTTCCAGTAAATGGTATTGTGCTTCGAATAATGTCCCGGACGCGCGAAATTGCTTATCTCGTAATGTTCAAACCCTTGATTTTCAGTCATTTCGACAAGAATCTCATAATGCCGAATGGTTTTTTCCTCGCTTACCGGCGCAGCCAATCCTTTTTTAATCTGTTGTCCTAAAGCGGTTTTTTCTTCAATCGTCAAGGCGTAAGCCGAAAGATGGTTAAAGCCAGTCGAGAAGAAAATCTCAAGGTTTTTACGCCATTTTTCGTCGGTCAGAGTCGGAATGCCGTAAATCAAATCGATTGTAACTTCCTGAAAACCGACCTCTTTTGCCCAATCAAGAACCTTAAGGGCATGCTTTGAATCGTGTTTTCGGCTGAGGTATTGCAAATCGTCGTCAAAAAAGCTTTGAATGCCAATGCTTAAACGATTGATACCTAATGATTTATATTCAAGAAGCTTTTCTTTTGAAATGGTATCCGGGTTTGCTTCGAGAGTGACTTCGGCGGCGGCATTGATTGAGTAGTTATTTCGGAGAACTTCGAGAACTTTAAGAACTTCGAGAGCTTCGAGCACCGTTGGAGTGCCGCCGCCGAAGTATATCGTCCGCACCTCTTCGCCGCCCAAATAATCCTTTCTTGCAACTGCTTCCCTTTTTAAAGCATCAAGAAAATCAGCACGTTGCTTCTCGGAAACGACCGAAAAGAAGTTGCAGTAAGAGCATTTGCTTTTACAAAACGGAATATGGAGATAAATTCCAGCCATCGCGAGGCAAAATTACGAAAAATTGACGATTTTCTGCTTTGTTTATCTCAAAAATTATTAAATTTGTTGGCTAAAACTTTTGAATTATGAAAAACCTAGTCATTCTTTCAGGAGCGGGCATCAGTGCCGAAAGTGGAATAAGTACGTTCAGAGACGCCGGCGGACTGTGGGACAAATACCCCGTGATGCAAGTCGCCTCAATAGAGGGTTATGAGGCTGATCCTGAATTAGTTATAAAATTTTACAACGAGCGTCGCAAGCAGCTTTTGGATGTGAAGCCGAACCAAGGTCACATCCTCTGCGCCGAATTGGAAAAGTATTTCAACGTGACGGTGGTGACGCAAAACGTCGACAACCTGCACGAGAGAGCGGGCAGTCACCACATCATCCACCTCCATGGCGAGCTGACGAAGGTGTGTTCGAGCTACAACCCCAACGACCCGCGTTACATCCGCGAGCTGAAACCTGAGGAATTTGAGGTGAAGATGGGCGACAAGGCCGGCGACGGGAGTCAGCTGAGGCCGTTCATAGTATGGTTTGGCGAGGCAGTGCCTGAAATCGAGACTGCGGTGCGATACGTTGAAAAAGCTGACATTTTCGTCATCATCGGCACCTCGATGAACGTGTATCCCGCAGCAAGTCTATTGTATTACGTGCCAAGCGATGCCGAGGTGTATCTCATAGATCCTAAGGATGTCAACATCAACAGCCGCCGCCCGATCACTCATATCAAGAAGGGGGCGTCGGAAGGAATGAAGGAACTGCTTCAGCTGTTGGCCGTTGGCAATTAGCCGTTGGCTATTGGCTGTTGGCTGTTGGCTATTGGCCGTTGGGTTATTCCATTTGTTTGTAGTCTTCAGCCAGACCGCCTTCTGACGTCTCGCGGTAGAGGAATGGCAGGTCGCGGCCGGTTTTATTCATGGTGGCGACGACTTTATCGAAGGAGACGCGGTGACGGCCATCGGTGAATGTCGAGTAGATATTGGCGTCGAGTGCTCGGGCGGCGGCGAAGGCGTTACGTTCGATACACGGGATCTGAACCAGTCCGCAGACCGGGTCGCAAGTCATGCCGAGGTGATGTTCGAGAGCCATCTCACAGGCATATTCGATCTGTGCCACGCTGCCTCCGAAGAGCTGACAGGCGGCACCCGCTGCCATGGCGCAGGCCACTCCCACCTCACCTTGACAGCCTACCTCAGCACCAGATATCGAGGCGTTGGTCTTGACGATATTTCCAATCAGACCGGCGGTTATCAAGGCGCGATAGATGCGCAGGTCGTCGAATTCGTAGCTTTTATGAAGATGATATAATGCGGCCGGAAGCACTCCGCTCGAGCCGCAGGTAGGCGCCGTGACGATGAGACCGCCCGAGGCGTTTTCCTCGGAAACGGCGAGGGCGTAGGAGAACACAAGTCCACGACTGCGCAAAGTGTGCTGGTAGCCCATCGCCTTGATGTGGTATTGCGCGGCCTTTCTTGGCAGATTCAGCGGTCCGGGCAGTCGGCCTTCGGTGCGGAGACCACGCTCCACGGCTTCTTTCATGGTCTGCCAGACAGCTTTGATATGCGGGATAAGGGTCTTGTCATTTTCGGCCTCAAGTACATATTCCCAATAGGTCTTGCCGGTCTCCTCGCACCATTTCATGATGTCGGTCATCTTCGTCAGCGGATAGATGTCGGGGATGTTTGATGGCTTCCCTTCCTCTTCGAGGGCACCACCGCCAACGCTGTAAACCGTCCATTCTTCCAGAACTTTGTTTTCGGCATCTAAAGCCTTGAATGTCATGCCATTAGGATGATATGGCAGGAATATCTTCGGCTGCCACACTATGTTGACCTTGGCATGAGGCTCTAGCACCTCGAGGATGGCGACGTCGGTAAGGTGGCCTTTGCCAGTGGCTGCAAGACTTCCGTAAAGCGTGACCTCAAAACTTGCGGCATCGCGATGACGCTCGAGGAACTGCTCCGCAGCGAAGCGAGGAGCCATGGTGTGACTCGATGAAGGGCCGTGGCCTATTCTGTAGATTTCTTTGATAGTTTTCATATCTTGGGAATTGCGTTTATTAACTTTTTCGTATAATCATTCTTCGGGTTGTTGAAAATCTCATCGGCATCACCGAGTTCGACTGGACGGCCGTTGTACATCACGAGGATGCGGTCCGACATGAAGCGGACGACGCTAAGGTCGTGAGAGATAAACACATACGTGAATCCGAAGTCGTTTTTCAGTCGGTTGAGGAGGTTCAGAACCTGCGCCTGCACCGAGACATCGAGAGCCGACACCGACTCGTCGCAGATTATCAGCTTCGGATGCACTGCCAGAGCCCTCGCGATGCAGATTCGTTGCCGCTGACCGCCTGAGAACTCATGCGGATAACGCTGATAATGCTCAGGTTGCAGTCCGACCTCGGTGAGCAGCTCGCACACTTTGTCGCGACGTTTCTTGGCGTCCGGCTCCAGTCCGTGCACCATCATCGGCTCCGCTATCGCGTCGCCGATGCGCATCTTCGGATTCAACGACGAATACGGATCCTGGAAGACAATCTGCGCGTGCTTACGATATTCACGTAAGTCGTTGCCACTCAGCGACATAACATCTTTGCCTTCGAAGATAATCTTTCCTTCGGAAGGCTCAACCAGACGTAAAATGGAACGTCCGAGAGTGGTCTTTCCGCATCCCGACTCGCCCACCAGACCGAGTGTCTCGCCAGGATACACCTCGAAACTCACGTCGTCGACGGCTTTCACGTGGTCGTAAACATGGTTGAAAACGCCTTTTTTGAGCGGGAACCACGTCTTCAGGTGCTCCACCTTCAAAATCGGCTCACGACTGTATATTTCTTTCAGATGATTTTCTCTATCTTGTTGAGTGACAATGAGTTGCTTTTTGAAATCAGCATCTTCTTCCCAGGTACCGTCGAGGAATTCCTTCACTATCGGGAGCCGTTTCAGACGGTAATCCATCGGCGGACGGCAAGCGAGGAGACCTTTTGTATATGGATCTTTCGGATTATTCAGGATTTCCCGGGCCTCGCCGTATTCAACGATGTTGCCGTTGTGCATCACCGCGATGTAATCGGAGACTTCGGAGACGACGCCGAGATCGTGAGATATAAAGATCATCGAAAGATTTTCTAATTGTTGAAGGTCTTTCAAAAGTTTCAGAATCTCTTTCTGGACGGTGACATCCAAGGCAGTGGTAGGCTCATCCGCTATCAGAAGCTCGGGGTTGCAGGCCAGCGCCATCGCAATCATCACGCGTTGTTTCTGTCCGCCCGAGAGCTCGTGAGGATAGCTCTTGTAGATGGCGTCGGGGCGTGGCAGCATCACTTTTTTGAACAGGGATATGGTGCGGGCCTTGGCCGCATCCTCGGTGACATCTTCATGGGCAAGAATAGCTTCTGTCACCTGAAAACCGCATTGAAACACGGGGTTTAGAGACGTCATCGGCTCCTGGAATATCATCGCGATACGCTTTCCACGGATGTCGTGCATCTGGTTTTCGTCAAGATGCAGAATATCTTTCCCGTCGAGGGTGATTTCGTCGGCTGTTATTCGCGACTGCTTCTCGTTCAAAAGCCGCATCACAGCCAGGTTGCTCACCGATTTTCCCGAACCCGATTCACCAACGATTCCAAGCGTCTTCCCTTTTGGCACCTCGAAACTGACACCATGCACTGCCTCGTTCCATTCGCCATCGCGACGGAATGAAATTCGGAGATTTCTTATGTTTAACAATGTTCCCATTTTATTGGACGCACGCGGTGCGTCCCTACATTAAAACCCTTCCAATGTCATTAAAACCGTTGGAATCAATAATATTCCACCTAAAATTATCAGCATCAATATAAATTTCCACACCCATTTTAACCATTTCTGATATGGGATCTTCGCTACTCCTAATGCTCCAATCAACACCCCTGAGGTTGGCGTTATCATGTTAGTGAAGCCGTCGCCGAATTGGAACGCCATCACAGTGGCTTGACGGCACACCCCGATGAGGTCGCTGAACGGCGCCATAATCGGCATCGTAATGGCTGCTTTCGCCGAGCCCGACGGTATGATGATGTTGATAAGTGTCTGGATGCCATACATTATCTCCACCGACGCCACCTTGCCGAAGTCGGACATCGATTTCGACAGTCCGTACAAAATCGTGTCGATGATACCGCCATTTTGCAAAATTATCACGATGCCGCCAGCCAATCCGACGACCACCGCAGCCGACAAAATGTCGCTCATCCCTTCGATGAAAAGCCGGGCTATGTCGCTGGCACTCTTGCCGATAGCGATGCCGCTGCAGATTCCCATGGCGAGGAACAGCGACGCAATCTCCATCACATACCAGCCGTAGCCCATCACGCCGACGATGAGATAAATAATGGTGTAAAGAAGCAGCAGCAAAATGAAGTTATGTACCGTTTTTCTTAACGAAAAAGCTCCTAAAACGGCGAAAATTCCAGTCAAAATCGGGATTATCGGCATCACAAAGGCACTTGAACCTATTACTAACGTCGTTTTTGGATTTAAATACGAGAAAATCACCATCGCGATGAGCAAAAAAGCATACACAAACCAAGCTGATTTTGGTACATAATGCTCAAACTCCTGCCCTTGTGCCACGCTGTTTTTCCGCCAGTAAGCGTCATCGTCGTACATGATTGAAATCTTCGGATTTTTCTTCACCTTATGGGCATAATGCAGCACGAAAGCAATGCCGAAGATGTTGATAATCACCCAGCAGAAGATGCGGTAGCCGATGCCCGAAAACAACGGCACGTCGGCAATTCCCTGCGCGATACCTATCGTAAACGGGTTCAGAATCGCACCCGCAAAGCCGATATGAGCCGCCACATACACCATGCAGAGACCCACGATACTGTCGTAACCCATTGATATTGCGAGCGGTATGATGATTATCACAAAGGCAATGCACTCCTCGCTCATCCCGAAAATCGCACCGAACAAGCTGAACAGCAGCATTATCAGCACGATGATGATATTGTCGATGCCTAAAAACCGTATAAACTTGTGATTTTCAAGCTTTTGCGTAAATTTCAGGAAAGAAAAAATTCCCATGTCTATGGCGCGGCTTTTGTTCATGATCCAGAACGCACCACCAATCATCAGGATGAAGATGATGATTTTCGACTGCTGCACGAAGCCGTTGAAAAGCGCCGAAAACACCTGCCACGTCTGAGCTTCAGGATGGAAAACCTCCTGATACTCAGCGGGTAACTCGTTTTCATAATAGAACTGCCCGTCCACATACATTCCCGGCTTGATAAACCAGGTCATAACGGCGGCAACCACGATTATGAAGAAAACGATGACGTAGGTATGCGGTACTTTGCGCTTTGCCATAAAATATTTTTTGCAAAGATAGGAAAATAATTAAAAACTTTCAAAGAAATTCGTCATTCCGGAATCATCAATGAATCCGCGCCGAGGCGTTCCATCTCGCGATTGAAACGTCGGCGATTGCGCTCAAGTTTTCTTTTAAAGCGTTCTCTTTTATTGAACCTATTGTAAATCAATGTGATAGGACTGACAACCGAGCCTTTTGGCTCCCGAACTGGCTTTTTGTGAATAAAAGCTTCGTCACTCTCTTTCGAGATTCCAGGAACCATATACGGCCTGCGCCATGGCATATTGATGATTTCCTGCTTGAAAGTCTCATAATCAGGCCAAGGATATATCTCAACCGAATCAAGCATGACGTTGCTTCGTATCATCTTGATTATCAGCTCTTTATCTAAAATACTATCTCGAAAAACCGGAACTCGTTGACGGTCGAATCCTACACAGCTAACCCAAAGAGTATCAATTGGTTTTGATTTTATCAAAAACCATCCGTCCTGATTTGAAGTCGTTCCATAACGCGATAACTCGCTGACTATGTTCACATTAGGAATTGCCGTTAAGCTGTCGTTTGAAAAAATCCTTCCTTTTACTGTGAAATATTCTTCCTGTGCTGTTATTTTTAAAGCACAAAGCACCAAAACCAGCAATAGGAAAAAGTTTTTCATAAAAAAATAACGATGTAACCATTAAATTATTACATCGTTATTTCAATAACCTATAACCAATAACCTATAACCATTATTCAGCTAATTTCCCATTACTTCCTAAGACGTTGATAATCTTATGCATGTAAAGCTCTTTCATGTGATCGCGAGCTGGTCCGAGGTACTTACGAGGGTCGAACTCTGCCGGTTTTTCGGCTAAAGTCTTGCGGATTGCTGCAGTCATTGCCAAACGGCTATCGCTGTCGATGTTGATTTTGCACACTGCCGATTTTGCTGCCTTGCGGAGCTGTTCCTCAGGGATACCGACGGCTGCCTTCAGTCCGCCACCGTATTTATTGATGGTGTCGACATCGTCCTGCGGCACCGATGATGAGCCGTGAAGCACAATCGGGAAGCCCGGAAGCTCCTTCTCGATGGCCTCGAGCACGTCGAAGGCGAGAGGTGGAGGCAGCAGACGGCCTGTCTTAGGGTCGACGGTGCACTGCTCAGGAGTGAATTTATATGCTCCGTGCGATGTTCCGATTGAAATTGCGAGTGAATCGACGCCTGTCTTGGTCACGAAATCAACCACTTCCTCAGGTTTTGTGTAGTGACTTGCCTCGGCCGAGACCTCGTCTTCAACGCCTGCCAAAACGCCGAGTTCGCCTTCGACTGTCACGTCGTATTGATGAGCGTAGTCGACGACTTTGCGTGTCAGAGCTACGTTTTCGTCGTATGGAAGTGCCGACCCGTCGATCATCACCGATGAGAATCCCATCTCGATGCAGTTTTTGCAGAGCTCGAATGAGTCACCGTGGTCGAGATGCAGCACGATCTCAGGATGAGCGCAGCCGAGTTCCTTGGCGTATGCCACAGCGCCTTCTGCCATGTAGCGTAGCAGCGTCTGGTTGGCGTAGTTACGTGCGCCTTTCGAAATCTGAAGAATCACTGGCGATTTCGTCTCCACTGCCGCCATGATGATGGCCTGCATCTGTTCCATATTGTTGAAGTTGAATGCCGGGATGGCATAGCCGCCGTCGACAGCTTTTGCGAACATTTTACGGGTGTTCACGAGCCCTAAATCCTTGTAGTTTACCATAATATGAAGTTTTTAATAATTTTCTAACCGCAAAAATATAAAATTTTGTTGTATGAAACAAAAATTTTTATGGACACACGCGGTGTGTCCTTACATGGCCTTTCCTTTGGTTTTGCGTTTGGCGCTTACCATAGTGAAATCCATTTGCTTTTTAATCAAATCCACAGCTTCGACGCGGACTTTGACGGCGTCGCCGAGGCGGTATATCTGGTGTGTTTCCTGGCCGATGACGCGGAAATTCTCCTCGTCGAGGTAGTACATGTCGTCGAGGGTGCTGTAGCGCACCATACCCTCGCATTTGCTGTCGACAAGCTCCACGTAGATGCCCCATTTGCTGATGCCCGAGATGAGTCCGTCGAACACCTTGCCGATCTTATCCTGCAGATACTCAGCCTGTTTGTAACGCACCGACTCTCGCTCCATCTCGGCAGCCTTGCGCTCCATCTCGGAGGCGTGCTGACACAAAACCTCGTATTCATTTTGATTCACACTCGGCTGATTATCAATCATATAGCGCTCAATCAGACGGTGAACCATCAAGTCGGGATAACGGCGGATTGGCGAGGTGAAGTGAGTGTAAAACGGGAACGCCAAGCCATAGTGACCGATGTTGACGGTGCTGTAAAGCGCCTTCGCCATGGTGCGAAGTGCCACAGTTTCAACAAGATTGCGCTCACCCTTGCCTTCCACTGCATCGAACAAGGCATTGTACGATTTCACAAGGTTCTCACGCGTACTGATATTCATAGAATAGCCCAATTTCGACACTAACGAAATGAAACTGAACAATTTTTCAGGGTTAGGCTCGTCGTGCACACGGTAAACGAAGGTGTAGCCATGGTATTTCGAGTCTTTCTTGCCGATTGCCTCCGCCACGGTGCGGTTTGCGAGCAACATAAAGTCCTCGATGAGCATATTCGCCTCATTCTGAACCTTGACATAGGTATCGATGGGGTGCATCTTCTCATCTAGGATAAATTTCACCTCCTCGGAATGGAAGTTGATCGAGCCCTGAGCCATGCGTTTCTCACGAAGTTTGGTGGCCAAATCGTTGAGTATCAATATTTCTTGCTTATAATCACCTTCCCCACCCTCGATCATGGCTTGCACTTCTTCGTAAGCGAAACGACGGTTTGACTTTATAACTGTCTTGCCAATCCATTTTTTAAGAATTTCGGCTTTGTCGTTCATCTCGAAGACAGCCGAAAACGTCAGTTTTTCCTCGTCGGGACGAAGCGAGCAGACCATGTTGCACAGCTTTTCGGGAAGCATCGGAATAGTTCTATCGACAAGGTAAACCGAGGTACCACGCTGCTGCGCTTCCTGGTCGATGGCCGAGCCCGGCTTCACGTAATAGGAAACGTCGGCGATATGTACTCCCACCTCGTGGTTGCCGTTTGGAAGCTTGCGGTAGGATATGGCATCGTCAAAGTCCTTTGCGTCGCGAGGGTCGATGGTGATGGTAAGAACATCGCGGAAGTCCTTTCTGGCTTTAATTTCAGACGATGAAATCTTATCGGAAATCTGGCTTGCCTCTTTCTCGACATCTTTCGGAAACTCCAGCGGATACTCGTATTGAGCGAGAATAGACTGCATCTCGACGTTGTTCTCGCCCGGGTAACCGAGCACGCGGACCACCTCGCCGAACGGGTTACGCGAGTTCTCGGGCCAGTCGGCAAGTTTCACAATGACTTTCTGTCCGTCGCGCGCGCCACGGTAGCTACCTCTCGGGATGAAGAAGTTGACCGGCATGGTGTCTTTGTCGGGCACCACGAAGGCATAGCCGTGCGACACGCTGAAGATGCCCACAAACTCGTTATGCGCACGCTGGATGACCTTCACAATCTCGCCTTCGGTCTTCTTCGACTTACGTTTCGGGAACATCGCCACCTTGACTTTGTCGCCGTGCAGCGCTTTGCCCGTATTGTTGGCAGCGATCTGGATGTCCTCGCCGCCGTCTTCAGGCACCACGTAGGCCTTGCCTGTGCTCTTCATGTCGACGATACCGACCACGTAATGCGGTTTCGGACCGTATTCGCTCACCAGGTCGGGGTTCAGAGTATAGCTATATGGATGATGCTCAATGAGTTGACCATCGCGATTGAGGGTCTCGAGCACCTGAAATATCACGTCTTTGCCTGCAGCGTCGCGAACACCCATGATCTTTGCTATCTGCTTATAGTTCATCGGCTTGAAGGGATGTTCGCCGTAGATGCGAAGTATCGTATTGACAAATGTCGAAAGGCTATTACTATGTTTAGGTTTTTTCATGCTATTTTCTCTTTAATGGTTATAGGTTATTGAGGTTTAAAATATTCTTTCCATCAATTGCCATTTCTCGTCGCTGCGGGCATTAGCTGAGCAGCCTTGAAACTGGCTTACATACGCTTCCCATTCCGCTTGGCGGGGAAGAGTGGCTAATTTTGCCATATCGCGGTCGAAATCGAAGTCGTCGACGGTGTCCATTATCATGAAAAGCGAGCGGCCACGACGATAGATCTGCATATCCAGAATCCCCACTTGCCGTTGACCTTCAATGATTTCGGGCCAGACGTTTTTGTGGACGTCACAATACTTCCGGATCATCTGTTCGTCGTCGACGAGATTTAAAGTTTGACAATATCTTTTCATGGCTTTTACTTTGGCTATTGGCTGTTGGCTATTGGCTTTTTCGGGCTCGCAAACCATAAACAGCGACTATTATAAAACATATAAATGGCAAAACATAGCTTACATTGACGGCAGGGTGACCAAAAACAGTGCCAAAATCGATTATCATACCTTGCAGCGGCGGCATCAACGCTCCACCAACAATGGCCATCACGAGGAATGCTGCACCGAGTGAGGCGTCTTCAAGACTTACTTTTTCCAACGCGGTGCCGTAGATTGTCGGGAACATCAGACTCATGAAGAGACTAATGCCGATGAGGCAATATAAACCAAGTTTTCCTACAATTATTATCGCGCCAAGCGTACATATTGCTGCGAGAACACCGAAAATCGTCAATAAACGGCGACCGTCGACATATTTCATCAGGAAAGTGGAGATGAAGCGGCCACAAAGGAAGAGGCACATCGCGATGATGTTGTAGTTTTGTGCTGTAGCTTTGCTAATTCCAAGATTATCAGCGTATTGAATGATGAAAGTCCAGACCATAATCTGGGCGGCGACGTAGAAGACTTGAGCGATGACGCCTTCGCGGTAGACTTTGTTTTGCCAGAGGCGTCGCAAAGTTACTTTGGCTGTTGGCTGTTGGCTATTGGCTTTATCGGCCGTTGGCTGTTGGCTATTGGCTATTGGCACTTTTACTAGGGCGATAATTATCAGCATTATAATAACGACAACGCCCAAAGCGACGTATGGGTCGCGGATGACTGCTAAATCGTGAAGGCGGATGTCGGCTTTTTCGGCTTCGGTGAGCATTGGAAAGAGAATGTTTCCGGCTGCATCGCGCTTGTCGCTCAACAAGTTAGGAAGAACTATCATTGAGGCAACTGCCATTCCTGCCAGAGAACCCATAGGATTGAAGGCTTGTGCCAGATTCAAGCGGCGGGTAGCGTTTTCTTTGTTACCTAAAGACAAAATAAATGGGTTTGCGGTAGTTTCGAGAAATGCCAATCCGAATGTCAGGATATACAAGCTTAAACAGAAAAATGTGAAGCTTTGTCGGGCTGCAGCCGGGATGAAAAGCAGCGCACCGACTGCGTAAAGCGCCAAGCCGAGCAGAATTCCGCTTTTATAGCTGTATTTTCTGATGAAAAGCGCCGCAGGTATTGCCATAGTAGCATAGCCGCCATAGAAAGCAAACTGTATGAGAGATGCTTTCGTTGCCGGCAGTTCCATTAAAGTCTGGAACGCCGCCACCATCGGGTTGGTGATGTCGTTAGCAAATCCCCAGAGCGCAAAGAGCGTGGTGATGGCAATGAAAGGAATCAAAAACCGTCGCTCAATGAGCGAACTATTAGCTATTGGCTGTTGGCTATTGGCTGTTGGCATTTTTGACATTATTTTATTCTTTTAATTAAGGGCTAATGGCCAATGGCCAAAAGCCAAAGTTAAAAACCACTCCTTCTAATCGTTAATCTTATTGCCTCTAGGTGCTCCAATGCAAACTTCTCTGCATCTGATACCACACAAGCTAAATAACCACCGCCGCCTGCTCCAGGCATTTTATAAGCCAAAACCATGTCTTTATATTCATTGATGTAGCTTTGGACACAACCCTGAATCATAGCTGGAAACATTGCTACTTGTGCCTCAAATGAAGCTTTGTAAGCAGCAGCAAATGCTTGCAAATCCTTATTCATGATGGCTTTCCAGCAGTCATCCGCCGCTTTGGCAAGTGCTTTTACTTTCGGTTCGGTGATGTCTTTACCTTCGACAACGGAGCAACCTGGTTTACGAGGCTCCATCGGGATCATAACCAGATGATTTTCAAGCCATTGCAGAATTGATTCATCGTTGCAAGTCTCGATTTTCTCAGGCCAAAAATGATTGTCGTAATAATGTCGGCACAATCCCGGAACGCATATTCCTATAGCATCTTGCGCCCCACTGATGATACCGTCTTCACGTTCGGGATGGTTTTCGAAGCAAAACACCAGTCGCGCCAAGGTCTCAGGATCCATGTTAGGCAGCTGATACGGCCAAATCCGTTTGATGACGTTGCGCGTCGAGGTGCTAAGTCCGCAGCGTTCACGAACCTCGAAATTAGGCTCAAGAGATATTGTTATAGCCCATCCCGGAGCAAAACAGCTCACATATGGCTGGTCGATCCATGTTCCGGCGAGGTCGAGACGTGTCGGGATGCGACTTTCAACCTTTTTTAAGTCAGTAGAGGAGCGCGGATCAAGTCCTTCATGCGGGTCGCGACGCAAAACCACATATTCTATGCCTCTTTCTTTGCAAAACTGCCGTTTTTCCTCACGGTCGCCGTCTTCATTCACCACAAGGATATCAGGTTTTAGCGCATCGACCGTCGGGATGAAGTCCATGATTCCGCTACCGGCGTTGATGAAAGCGTCCTTCACATAGCGGATGCTCTTCACCATGAAGAGGCGTTCCTGCTCGCTGTAGACGGTTTTGTGGTGCTTATACTCCAAAATCGTAGCATCAGAGCCTATTCCAACGTACAAATCGCCGTATTGCGCTGCCTGCCGAAAGAACTCCACGTGACCGCTATGTAGCAGGTCGTAACAACCGGATACGAAGACTTTAGCTATTGGCTGTTGGCTATTGGCTGTTGGCATTTTTGACATTATTTTATTCTTTTAATTAAGGGCTAATGGCCAATGGCCAAAAGCCAAAGTGCGAAGCATACTATCGTTCAGCTCTAATTGGATTATTCAAGAAATCCTCATAGCTAAGGCGGATGCCGTCTTCGAGTTCGGTTTTGTATTTCCAGCCGAGTTTTGTGGCTTTAGATACATCCAAAAGCTTACGCGGAGTGCCATTCGGGCGAGAAGTATCCCATTTGATTGCACCTTTATAGCCGACGACTTTTGCAACTAATTCGGTTAAAGCTTTGATTGTCAGCTCCTTACCAGTTCCAGCATTGACAGTTTCATTGCCCGAGTAGTTATTCATTAAGAAGACACAAAGGTTAGCCAAATCGTCGACGTATAAGAATTCACGCAGCGGACTGCCATCGCCCCAGCATGTAACTTCCTGTAAACCATTGACTTTCGCCTCATGGAAACGGCGAATCAAAGCAGGCAAAACATGCGAATGCTCAGGATGATAGTTGTCGTTCGGACCATAAAGGTTCGTCGGCATCACCGATATGTAATCTGTGCCATACTGGCGGTTCAAAAACTCACAATATTTCAAACCTGAAATCTTCGCTAAAGCGTAGGCCTCGTTGGTCTTTTCGAGCTCCGAGGTAAGCAGGCATGATTCCGGCATCGGCTGAGGTGCCAAACGAGGGTAAATGCACGAACTACCCAAGAATTCCAGCTTCTTGCAGCCGTTTTCCCAGGCCGCATGGATGACATTCATCTCCAAAATCATGTTGTCGTACATGAAATCGGCCAGAGCGCTCTGGTTAGCCACAATTCCGCCCACTTTCGCCGCAGCGAGAAACACGTATTCGGGCTTCTCCTCGGCAAAAAACTTCTCCACCTGGTCCTGCCGCGTCAAATCGAGTTCTTTATGCGTCCGCAGCACCAGATTGTCATATCCCTGCCGCTGCAACTCCCGCACGATGGCGCTTCCAACCATACCACGGTGCCCCGCGACGTAAATCTTCGAGTTCTTTTCCATAACTCTTTCTTCAATAACCTATAACCAATAACCTATAACCATTAATTATCAATCTGATCACGAAGGTACATCTTCTTGACTTTTTTCATGTCGTGTTGTACCATTATGCGGACCAGCTCCTCAAAGCTCGTTTTCCTCGGGTTCCATCCCAGCTGTGTCTTCGCCTTCGTCGGATCGCCCAGCAATTGCTCGACTTCAGCCGGACGGAAATAGCGCGGGTCGACCTCCACGAGGCTCTTGCCCGTAGCCACATCGATGCCTTTTTCGTTTACGCCTTCGCCTTCCCAGCGCAGCTCAATCCCCACGTTCTTAAACGCCAGAGTGCAGAACTCGCGCACCGAATGGTATTCGCCCGTAGCGATGACGAAATCCTCGGGCTTCTCCTGCTGGAGGATGAGCCACATGCACTCCACATAATCCTTGGCATAGCCCCAGTCGCGCAAGGCGTTGAGGTTGCCCAGGTACAGCTTATCCTGATGGCCCTGCTTGATTCGCGATGCCGCAAGCGTGATCTTTCGCGTAACGAATGTCTCGCCGCGGCGCTCACTCTCGTGATTAAACAGTATGCCGTTAGCCGCAAACAGGCCGTAGCTCTCGCGGTAGTTCTTCACAATCCAGAAGCCGTATTGCTTTGCCACACCGTAAGGCGAGCGCGGATAGAACGGCGTTGTCTCCTTCTGTGGCACCTCCTGCACCTTGCCGAACAGCTCCGACGTCGACGCCTGGTAGATGCGGCATTTCTTCTCCATCCCCAGTATCCGCACGGCCTCGAGGAGTCTCAGGGTGCCAACCGCATCGGCCTCGGCGGTATATTCCGGACAGTCGAACGACACCTTCACATGGCTCTGTGCCGCGAGGTTATAAATCTCATCGGGCTGTACGCTTTGGATGATGCGGACGAGCGACGACGAGTCGGTCATGTCGCCGTAATGCAGCGTAAGCAGGCGTTTGTGCTTCATGTCGCGCACCCATTCGTCGAGATACAGATGTTCGATGCGCCCTGTGTTGAACGACGACGAGCGGCGTATGATGCCGTGCACTTCATAGCCTTTCTCGAGAAGGAATTCGGCAAGAAAACTGCCGTCCTGCCCGGTTATTCCGGTGATTAATGCGGTTTTTGACATAATAATATGTGTTTTTTCAGTGCAAATATACAAAAAGATTACTACTCAACAATCGAAAGAGAACTCTTTTCCGTCAATATATTTAAAGGAATTAGAGGAACCGGATATTTTTCCAACGGGCTGTTTTTTGTTTCTTTATAAACTATACCTCTAAGAGTTCCATACGAAACATTGATTAATGTTGGAATTATATCATATTTAAAACCAACCGTATTATCATTATCATTTTTTATAACAAGATCCGACAAATCCTCAACATGATACTTATTTTTACTTTCGGCAAGAAACAATTCCTGATTATCGTATGTATATTTTATTGCACAACTTACATGTATCTCATCATTCGTTTTATACACTTCGGAATGAATTAGAAAATGTATGTTAAGATTTTTCTCTGAAAGATTTGAAAGATCTTTTCCGCCAATATTGTTAATAACCTTTGTCTCCTCAATGGACAACAAATACATACTTACAGATTTGGTCTGTTCCATATTATGCTAATATTAATGAATTATTATCCTGATACTTTCTCCAACGTGTTTTTTCGTTAACATAGTATAATCCTTGCGGGAAATTTAATTTAAAGCGCCAAATATTTGAATAGTCTTGGCTCATATCAATATACGAACGGATTCCGACACTTGGATTAAGACGGTTTTTTATCTTTGAATATTCCTTTTCAGAAAACTGATCTCTAGCCATATTCAAATAAAGGTCAAAAACCTGTTTGTTCTGAATGGTCGAAATAAGCTTACCTATTGTTTTACTAGGCATCTCTCCGTTTTCGTATAAACCATATTGATTATCTCCCAAGCCAAGTATTCTTGACATAGTTATCGCGGAAAGATTATAGGCTTGCCTGATGTTTTTAATCATTTCTGGAGATGGTATGCAATATTTGTTGCGATATTTTTCATATATCTGCTCAAGTCCTTTTTTATCACAATCTTTATCTGTAAAAGTAATGCCGGTATCTTCACAGCGATAGAAGTATCTAGTGTACGAAAATTCTTCTCCACGGAATACAGTCGTGGATTCTTCGTGCATTGATGTGGCTTTTCCACCAGTAAACGGACTTATCATGATTATTTATTTTTTAATGGATATTTTAATTTATACTTTGTCGTATGAAATGATATGCAAACGCATGGACTTTTGTTTTTCCCGATGTATATTTTGATGTATATTTCTTTTGCTTTTATCATTTTGCCGAACACCCAAACGTCGTTCTGATTAGGATAATCATTTGGCAATGGACCTTTGCAATAATCTTCCGGTTTGAGTGATTTTATATGTTTTTCTCTTTCATCAGCTGTTATTTCCAATTCTGCCAAAGTATCGACGTTGTTCGGTTTAGTGTCAACATAAAATATGCCAAAAAGTTTTGCTTTTATTAAAAATTCGTCCAAAAATGACTTGATTTCAAGATAAGATGCGACGCGTTCTCCCATAGAATAATAAATTTTTTTTGCAAATATACAAAAATATTTTTACACAATGCAAATATTTTCAAAAATCAAACGGAAAAGTTTAATTATTATCGGTTTATCGCCATTTTGTCAGTTTTTTTGACATTTTTTCATGACAAAGTGGCAGTTTGCGGGGTTGGCATGGTTTTTGTTAACGAATATTGTGTAATAATTTGATAACTCGCCCAAGATGAGGTTAACAAATCAAAGGGTGAAATATAAACATTTTAAATATAAAATTATGGAAAAGACTATTCTTTCCGACCCAAAGGGTCACAAGACCTACCACTTCAAAGTGGATGGCAAAAATTACGAAAGCAGAAACCAGATTGTGACTGGTTTGGAAATCCGAGAATTAGCCGGTCTATCAGCTGATTCGGAACTTTATGTTGACATGCCACAAGGATGGCAAGATCATTATGTGAGTTGCGACGACCACATAGACTTGGGTAAGCCTGGTGTTGAAAAATTCATCACATTGGGGAAAAAGACGGTAATTTTTGTAAATGGTACCCCTTATGAATATCATAAGGAAAAAGTAACCTTTGAACAAATTGTTGAGCTTGCCCATGTGCCGGCACAAGGCGCGGCTGGTTATATTGTAAAATATAGCAACGGTCCTCGTCAGAACCCGTCTGGTCTAATGTCGCCAGGTACTGAAGTTTATGTCTGTAATAAAATGGATTTCAATGTTAGAAGCACTCATCAGTCATAGTCACGACCTGCAACATTTGCAAGAAGAGGGTTTTGTAATGGAGGCATGTGATGGATATTTGATTATCCACCACATGCCATACATCAATACCAGACACGAATTGAAAGATGGTACGTTAATCATGCCACTATGCACAACTGGAGATCGCGCCATTCGTCCAAGCGACCACACAGCCCATTGGATAGGGGAACGACCTTGCGACATCAATGGAGCACCTCTACCATCCTTAGTTAATCCAACAGGTCGCCAAATAATATGCAAAGGAATTACGAGCAATTTCTTTTTTTCGTGTCACGCCGAAAAGGAGGAATTCCCTCCCGCTGGAGATTATCCCGACTATTACGAAAAGGTAAAACACTATTTTGACATTATTGCCGCTCCAGCCTTAAGTCTAGAACCCGAGGCATGGAACCTTATTAACAAGCCACTAGAAATAACTAACGAGGATAGTCCTTTGAGATATATGGATACTAATGCTAGTCGAGCGAGGATTACTAATCTTTACAACATATTCAAGGGTCTTAAAATAGGAATAATTGGTCTTGGAGGAACCGGCGCATATATTCTGGATTTGATTGCAAAACTTCCTGTACAAGAAATCCATTTATTCGATGAAGACGAAATCAACAACCACAACGCATTCAGGGCACCAGGAGCAGCTGATATTTCCATTTTATCAAAGGCACCTAAAAAAGTTAACTACTATGCCTCATTATACGACAAAATGCACCGAGCCATAATTCCTCATGCTGTAATGGTTACACAAACCAACTTATCCAATCTCGATACACTCGACTATGTATTCCTTTCGCTAGATACCGTAACTACTAAACGTCATATAGCAGATTATTTGATCGATAAACAGATTCCGTTTATTGAGTCAGGATTAGGAATTGGGCAAAATCCCGATGGAAAACTCTCCGGCATGATACATGTTGCCATTGGCACATCCGACTGCTACAATCACCTCCCACAAATTATGGGAAGCGAAAATGCAGAAAAAGACTTGTATGCTACTGATATACAAATAGCGGAATTGAATGCATTGGCAGCCAATTTGTCTGTAATTAGATGGAAAAAGATGCTTGGTTTCTATGCTGATATACGTAAAGAATCTTATTCTGTTTATACTACTGATTGTAACGAAATTGATAATGAAAGCAAAAAAGTATAGACATATTTTTGTCGACTCCATCCCAATTACGCTGCAAGATAATATAATATATGTTTGTATAAAACACAAGATTGTAGCCCATATGTGTGCATGTGGCTGCGGACATCGGATCGACACTCCACTTGACCCCAATGAATGGAAACTATCTTATAACGGAGAGAGTATTAGCCTATGGCCATCTATTGGTAACTGGGATATTCCTTGTCATTCTCATTATTTTATTACAGACAATAAAGCCGTATTTGTAAAAAGAAAACGAAGCAAGTGGTTCTTTTTTTGAACATTCAAAAAAGAACTTAGATATAAACCATAACGCTTTTAAAACACGAGGCGAGCCAATCGACTCGCCTCGTTAATCATTGTATTTGTTGTTGTGTCTATTAAACTATCGCTTCTTTAATTTTTTCCACGATATACTTCACATCCTCATCTTTCACATACGGCCCTGCAGGCAAGCACATACCCACTTTGAAGATTGCTTCCGAAACGCCATTAACGTAAGCTGGACAATTCTTATAAACCGGCTGTTTGTGCATCGGTTTCCAAACAGGACGGGCTTCGATGCCAGCTGCATCCATAAAGACACGGAGGGCCTCGACGTTGTCGTTGGGCTGGCAATCTGTAACCGCCGATGATGCGGCATGAATCACTCCTGCTGCACCGCCAACAGCGCCTGTCACGATGGTTTTATAGGCATTTTCCTGACCTTTGATCTTGACTTCAGGGTCAATGGTGATTGTGCAGAGCCAGTAATTGCTGTCGTATTCGCCAGTGTTCGGTTGAGCGTGGACATGAATGCCTTTCACGTCTTTCAGCAACTCTTCATACATCTTCTGAACGTGCTTGTGATGTGCGATATGGTCGTTCGCCACCGTCATCTGGCCACGGCCGATGCCAGCGCAGATGTTACTCATACGGTAGTTGAAACCAATCTTCTCGTGCTGATAATAAGGATAGCTCTCGCGATATTGCGTAGCGTACATCATGATTTCGCGCCATTCGTCCTCGTTGTTGGTTATCAACGCTCCACCGCCCGAAGTGGTAATCATCTTGTCGCCGTTGAAACTCAGCACTCCATATTTGCCGAATGTACCCAAAACCTGACCTTTCCAGCGGCTTCCAAAACCTTCGGCAGCATCTTCGATGACAGGAATATCGTATTTATTGGCGATTGCCATAATCTTATCAATCTGATACGGCATTCCGTAAAGTGCGACAGGGACAATAGCTTTCGGCTTTTTGCCAGTCTTGGCGATGCGGTCTTTTATGGCCTCTTCGAGAAGCTCAGGATCCATATTCCAAGTGTCTTTTTCCGAATCAATGAAGATTGGCGTTGCGCCCAGATATGTTATCGGATGACTTGATGCGCAGAATGTGAAGCTCTGCACGCAAACTTCGTCGCCTGGTTTCACTCCACATGCTATCAAGGCAAGGTGTACCGCCGCCGTTCCAGCGCTCAAAGCTACGACACGCTTGGCAATAGGTCCCTCATTGCGGGCTTGACCCGCAATCTCATTCACAAAGTCTTCGAGATCTTTTTCAAATCCATTGACATTCGGTCCGAGCGGCACCACCCAGTTGGTGTCGAATGCTTCTTTGATATACTTTTGTTCAAGTCCTGCCTCCGACATATGAGCGAGGCAGAGATAAATACGATTACGTGACATATATAAAAAATATTTTTATTTTACTTTTTTCGATGAAAGTAAAATAACGGGAATCTTATTTTACTTTCGGTAAACAAAATGTTGTCTTATTTTACTTTTGGGCTTAAAAGTAAAATAACGAGATTTTTATTTTACTTTTGTTCGACAAACGAATAATATCAATTATTTTTTAGATAACAAGCAAATATCAGTATTTTTTTGATATTTTTACATTATCAGGTTTTTATAAGTAATATGCTAATTGGTGTAATCCTAAATATTAAACTTTATTGAGTGTTATTTC
>LUZN01000075.1 GCA_001603665.1 Bacteroidales bacterium Bact_22 | reverse complement strand
GCATAAACAAATTATAAATCTTTGATTTATAAATCATTAAATTTTGAATCTTTAAATATTTAAATATTATTATGGCAAAATTGGATTTGCTTCTTGGATTGCAATGGGGCGACGAAGGCAAGGGCAAGGTCGTCGACGCGCTCACACCGAAATATGATATGGTTTGCCGCTTCCAAGGCGGCCCGAATGCCGGTCACACCATCGAGTTCGACGGAAAGAAGTTTGTACTTCACACCATCCCGTCGGGAGCGTTTAACGACAGGTGCGTCAACGTGATAGGCAACGGCGTCATCATCGATGCAAAGATCTTGAAAGACGAGATCGACAACCTCGCAGCGGCTGGCATCGACCTCACCAAGCGTCTCATGATCTCCAACAAGGCACATCTCATCCTGCCTACGCATAGAGTATTGGATGCAGCTAACGAGAAGGCACTTGGAAAGATGAAGATCGGCTCGACCTTGAAAGGTATCGGTCCGACCTACACCGACAAGACTGCCCGTCGCGGCCTGCGAATTGGCGACATCATGATGAGCGACTTTAAACAGCGCTACGAAAATATCAAAGCCAAACATTATCAACAGATTAAGGACTTGGAATTCGACATAAACGAGGTGCGTCTCGATGGCATGACATTTGCCGATTACGAGAAGGTGTGGTTCGAAGCTGTCGAATTCCTGAAGAAATTCCAGTTTGTCGAGAGCGAGTACCTTATTAATAAATACCTCGATGAAGGTAAGAACGTCCTTGCAGAAGGCGCTCAGGGCTCGATGCTCGACGTCGACTTCGGAAGCTATCCTTTCGTGACCTCGTCGTCGGTCATCGCAGCAGGCGCTTGCTCTGGCTTAGGTGTCGCACCGAGCCGAATCGGCAAGGTTTACGGCATATTCAAGGCATATTGCACACGCGTTGGAACAGGTCCGTTCCCGACAGAGCTGTTCGACGAGACAGGCGAGATGCTGCGTGCCAACGGACATGAATTTGGTGCTACCACAGGCCGTCCGCGTCGCACTGGATGGCTCGATATTCCTGCACTTCGCTACGCCTGCATGCTGAGTGGCGTCACCGACCTGATGATGATGAAGTCCGACGTGATGGACGACCTGAAAGAGATAAAAGTCTGCATCGGCTACGAATACAAAGGCCAAGTGATTGATTATCTGCCGTATGACGCCTGCACCGAGACGATGAAGCCGGTCTACACCACAGTGAAAGGCTGGAACTGCAAGATCGACGGCAAGATCCCGCAAGCGCTGGAAGATTACATCAAGTTTATTGAGGGAAAAGTGGGCGTGCCGATCAAGTTCGTGTCGTACAGCCCTGATAGAAACGCAAATATTTTACGTTAACATGATTATTTTAGAAAAACCATACGTCTCAGCACCTCTGGTCGAATATCTCGAGAAAAGCCAAATCGCGGTACTGAGAAATGAGATGTCGGAGCTTCTTGTGAAGCAGGGGTATAAGCTTAACTTATTGAATGACAATGAGTTTGTGGCAAAATATCAGCAGACTGGCAAGCTTTATGCCGTGTCAGAGAATGCTCTTGTGTGGCTGTATCCGCATCTTGCAGGCTCGGAGTTAGTTGAGAAGGTGAAGATAGTGAAAGACAAGGCTGAGTTCCGTAAGATCTGCGCCAAGATTTTCCCTGATTTCTTCTATAAAGAAGTGGAAATGAATGAGTTACGCTCGCTGAATCCTGATAAGTTGCCGTTGCCTTTGGTGATAAAACCTGCTGTCGGTTTCCTTAGCGTGGGCGTTTACATTGTGCGCGGCAAGGACGAATGGAATGCCGCTATGGACGATATCGACAAGAACTTCGCAAAACAATGTGCGGTGTTCCCGGAAACGGTAGTAAAAAGTGGCAAGTTCGTGCTCGAAGACTTCATTCAAGGCGAGGAATACGCTGTCGACGCTTATTATGATAAAGATGGTAAACCTAACATTATCAATATTTTCCATCATATCTTCAAGTCGGAGACCGACGTCAGCGACCGCCTCTACTGCATGAGCAAGGAGATTTTTGAGAAGAACTACGGTCCGTTCAATCAGTTCCTCATTGACTTGAATGGCGTTTTGAATCTCCGTAACTTCCCGATGCACGTGGAGTTCCGCGTGGATAAGAATTCCGGCAAGGCCATCCCGATTGAGGTCAACCCGTTGCGTTTTGCAGGAATGTGCTTGAACGACTTGACACGTCACACCTGCGGTTTGCTGCCAGTCCAGGCCTTCTTTGAAGGTACGCATCCTGATTATGCCACCATGTGGAATGGCATTGAAGACGATGTGTTCAGCTTCGTTGTTTTGGATAAACCTTACGAAACGACAAAAGCCCTTGATTTTGAGAAGATTAAGAAACATTTTCATGGCGTCGTCGAGACTCGCGACATCATGAATCCTGCCATGAGCATCTGGGGATTCTTGTTCGTGAAGACCGACAAGGCTCATCGTGCTGAACTGCAGGAAATATTGAATTCTGACTTGACAGAGTTTATAAACAAATAGTCTATTAGTCATCAATTTCGAAGGCCTTCAGCTTCCGTAGGAAGGTGGCCAGCCGAGAAATGATGACTAATGACAAATAATCATAGTTTTCAGAAATCAATTTCGAAGGCCTTCAGCTTCCGTAGGAAGGTGGCCAGCCGAGAAATGATGACTAAAGACGATAAAAACAATACATTATGAAAAAACTATTCCTTCTCATTGCCATTGCTATATTAGCAACAGCATGTTCTAATAATAAAGAACGTACAGCATTGTCGTTTTTGAATGCTTCGATGCCATATGGCGACGCGATAGACTACAGTGAAGATTATTTCTTAAAAAATATTCAAACTTCTTTCAAGGCAAAGAAAGAGTTGCCTTGGGGAAAGCGTGTTCCTGAGCGCGAGTTCAAGCATTTCGTGCTGCCAATTCGTGTGAACAACGAGAATCTTGACGATTTCAGAACTGTTTATTACGATGAATTGCGCGACAGAGTTAAGGATTTGTCGATGTATGACGCCGTGTTGGAAGTTAACCATTGGTGCCACGAGAAAGTGAATTATAAAGGTTCTGATTCACGAACAAGCTCACCGATGGCGACCATCAAAACCTCTTGGGGACGCTGTGGCGAAGAGTCAACGCTGCTTGTTTCAGCCTTACGCGCTGTATGCATCCCCGCTCGCCAGGTCTACGTCCCGCGCTGGGCTCACTGCGACGACAATCACGCTTGGGTTGAGGCTTGGGTCGACGGCAAATGGCATTTCTTGGGTGCCTGTGAGCCTGAACCGGTGCTCGATTTAGGCTGGTTCAACGCCCCTGCATCGCGCGCATTGCTTGTGCACACCCGCGTTTTCGGCGATTATGACGGTCCCGAAGAAGTGATAAGCAAAACACCTTATTTTACAGAAATCAACGTCATCGACAACTACGCTGAGACAGCAAAACTCAATGTGACTGTCGTTGACAGATATGGCAATACTGTACCTGATGCGCGCGTTGATTTCAAGATTTACAATTATTCGGAATATCATACTGTTGCTACTAAATACACTGATTATCAAGGTTATACGTGGCTGACCGCTGGGCTCGGTAAGATGATGGTTTATGCCTCGAAAGATGGTAAAATCGGTTATAAGGTGGCGAAAATCGGTGATGTTAAAAATGTTGAAATAAAAATAACAGACGATTATCGCTGGTTTATGGATAATTTTGACTTGCCACGAAATCGCATAGAAAAATATGACGTTGATATCATTCCTCCGGCTGAAAATGCCAGAATTCCTAAAGTTTCCGATGAAATGCGCGACGAAAATAACCGCCGTCTGGCACACGAGGATTCGATTAGAAACGCATACATCGCAAAATGTGTCGCTGCCCAGAACGAAGGCGATTACGACAAGGAAATCATGGCGAAGACATGGGGTAATTACCAGACAATCAAGGATTTCGTTGATTATGCACTCGAAAAGGGAATGGAAACCGAAGCGTACAAAATTTTGAATGTCATCACCGACAAGGATTTGCGTGATGTGACGTTGGATGTTTTGGTTGATTGTCTCGATAATTGCGAATTTGACGATGAATATATTTATAATCCTCGCGTTTCCAACGAGATGTTGCGCCCTTATCGTACACAACTGACACATTTTGATAATGTTACAGATGTTATCGAATTTGTTCGCGACAGCATTGAAATATGTGACGCGTTGAACATTCAGAGAGTCCCGATTTCGCCTGCTGGCGTGTTGCGCTCACGTCATGCCGACTCGCATTCTCGTGACATTTTCTTCGTGGCGTTGGCGCGTACCGCTGGCATCCCGTCAAGAATCGACCCGGTTACAGGCAAGGTGCAATATTTTGATAATCAATGGATTGATATTGATTTTACCCCTGTAGAGACGTTTCATGAAACGTCTCAAAAACCTGGCACATTGGTTATAAAATATCAAGGCGATGACGATCCTCGTTATTACACCCATTTCTCGATAAAGAAATTCAACGGAAACACATTTGATTTATTAGCTTACGACGCCATGGACCCCGGAATGGATGTCGGAATGACGCTTTCGCAGATGATGGCTGATGGTGGCATCACACTCGACCCCGGATATTATGCATTGAGCTACGGTCCACGTCTTGCCGATGGCAGCGTGCTTAACCGATTGATGCTCTTCTGGATAGAAAGTGGCGAGACGACGAATATTGAAATGAAGATGCGGAAACCAGAAATTGAAACATCTCAAAACGTCAAGTCACAGTTGCGCATTGTCGCTTACCTTGATGGAGGCAGTGAGCCGACTACCCATGCCATGCAGGAGATATCAATTTTGAAAGACGAATTTGAAGAATGGGGCGGAGAAATAGTGTTTTATTTCAAAGACGAGAATGATTTTTCCAACTTTAAGTCTAAGAAATTCAACAACTTACCAAAATATATCGTGCACGATATAAATGAAAATATACCATCAGAAAACCTTCCTGTTTTTATGATTCTTAACGATGAAGATGCGAAAGTTTTTGAAGCCAAAGGCTATCAAATCGGTCTGGGCGAGCAGCTGTTGAACGTCCTGAAATAGCTTATCTTACTGAATTTCCGTAGATTCCCAAGAAGATGTCGCGCAAAAGCGCCTGATCGAGGTCTTTGTACATCTCGATCCATTTCATATATTGTAAGAAATCAGCTTTTTGTTTCTCAGTGTAATGACTGGCGTATTTATCTGATTCGCTGCGTAAGTCGTTGGCAATGAAATTGTTAGGCATTGACATATAGCCCGAGTTGATCCTCTCGTCCATCAGCTTCGCGATGTTGTTGAAGTAGTCGCCAGGGGTGTTGTCCATCCTATGCAGGTCGTCTTCGGTCACTGGCTCGCAGATGTGGAAATGCACATGTCCCTTGGGCTGCATGATGCCGGTGAGTATGCTGTTGAGGTCCTCGCCAGGCCGTTTCTCATATCGTCCGTTGACTTTCGTCGCGTAAAGTTCCAGTGTTTTCAGTTTGTCGCACGATTCCCACTCGTAAGAGACAGCTATCGGCACGATGTTCAGTTCGGCCAAAGACTTCACCTTGTCGTCTCTTCTGCTCATCCAAAACATCTTGATGATGGCTGGGTCGGTGGCGTCTATGCCGTCCTTGGTGCGACCGTTACGCTGGGCAATCCATACCGACTCCTGCTCCTCAGTGATGACGTGGCGCATATAATCCGACGTGTGCATCAGGTTGTTGTAAAACTCCATCCTGTTGCCGCCGCGCTCGATGCGAAACATCTTGTTGGCCTTGCCGAAGTCAACAACGAAAGGATGTTCCATGAGGTTGCTGCCGAAGGTGATCTGGCAGGTGTTGTGTCCGCCGGCGTAGAGAATATACTGCAAAAACATAGCGTCGAGCACTATGTCGCGGTGGTTCGAGACAAACAGATAAGGCTTCTTCTCGCTGATGTTCTCCAAACCCGACCAGTCGAATTTTGTGGTTGTTTTTTGAACCAAAATCTCGATGACTTCTTTCAGGAAACCGACCTGTAACTCATAGATGTTCTTGATGTTACGAAGTTTATTTCTCAGAATCTCAGGGTCCATGCCCGGCATCAGAAAGTTAGCTATTGCGGGTATCAGTTCGCTGTCGGCGATACGCTGCATGGCGGCCGGGAGCTCGTCGGCGTTGTAAGGTCTTATGTCGTCGAAATTAGCCATTATTTGTTTCTTAAGTCAATGAATTTGATAGGTTTACGGCTTTTTGCCGGATAGTTTATCTTCTGAATCTCCTCAACAGGATGCACTTCGATCTGCGGAGCCACCCTGATGCGCGAACGGAAGCTGTCTTTCAGCTCCTTCACCACATCGAACTCAGGCTGGTATTTCAGGCCGATCTTCACGACTACATCGTCGGTTCCAGCCTCGCTCTGTCGTACCTCGATGACGTAGTTCTCAACGTAGTCGGTGTTATCCAAAACGTCATTGATCGCTGGCGGATACAGCGTGGTGCCTTTGAGTTTGATCATGTTGTTTTTACGTCCCACGAGAGGGGTGAGGCGGTAGGAGTTGCGTCCGCATTGGCATTGCTCCACAATCTTCGCCGCGATGTCGCCTGTGCGGAAGCGCAGCAACGGCATGGCTTCCACGCCGAGAGTCGTCACCACTATCTCGCCTGGCTGTCCATCAGGCACCGGGAGGCCGTCTTCGCCAATGATTTCTACTATTATCAGCTCAGGATGCACATGTCCGCCTTGGCCGTATTCGCATTCTGAGAAGGTAGCGCCCATCTCTGTCGACGAATATGTGGCAAACAGCTGAACATCCCATTTCTCCTTGATTTTATGACCAAGGAGGTTAAGTCCGAAGTTCTGATCGCGCAGTCCTTCGCCAATGCCTATAATGCGGCGGATGCTGCTGTTTTTATAGTCGATGTTATGTTCTTCGGCGTATTGTATGAGTTTGAGGATGAACGAAGGCACGCACATGATGGTGTCGGGCTTGATACGGCGGATGGTGTCCCACTGTAGCTCCGGGATGCCGTTACCGACGCGGATCACGCCGGCGCCAAGCTCGCGGAGACCAAGGAAATAGGCCAATCCCGCCATGAAACGCTTGTCCAAGGTGGTCATCAGCTGCACAATGTTGCCGGGCTTGACGCCGGCGCATTCAAACGACTTCTTCTCGTTGTAAGCCAGTCGCTGGAGGTCTTTCTCAGTGCAACCGAAGGTCACTGGGTCGCCAAGAGTGCCAGAAGTGGTGATGTAATCGATGATTTTTTCCTTCGGACAGCATAAAAACTCGTCGTTGAAAAGCTGCAAATCCTTCTTCTCGGTGAACGGAATCTTCACTAAATCCTCGATGTGACGAATCTTGTCAATCTTAATGCCGTAGCTCTTGAACATCCGCTGATAATAAGGCGAGTTAGACTGCAGATACTTCAAAGCATCGTGAAGCAGACCTTCCTGATAGGCCTTTATCTCTTCAACGGATTTGTATTCTATATCATTGATATTCATACTATTATGATATGAATTTTAAATTTTAAATCTTTAAATTTTAAATCTTTAAATTTTGAATCCAATTAATGAATTCGTTTTTCCAGTTTCTCGAC
>LUZN01000074.1 GCA_001603665.1 Bacteroidales bacterium Bact_22 | reverse complement strand
TAATAATTCAATACTAAAGTTTATAATTCAGACTGATTTCATAACTTCTACCTGGCATGGCACGATACAAAACCGCCTGATAATCGACATCGGTGATGTTATTCACCCTAAATTCGACGTTGAATCTCCTAATCTGCTTACCAATCGCCACATGATGCAAGGTGTAAGGATAAAGCCGTCCCGCAAGCACTTCCTCGGTGTCAAGCTGAGTCTTACGCCTTCCGGTATATTCCATAGTATAGTTCAGATACCACGTCCTCCACTTCGCTTCCGCGTAGGCATTGGCGTGATGAAGCGGGATATACATCAGCTGGAAACCGTCCTCCTTGTTGGTGGTATGACTATAGACATAGTTGCCTGAAACCGAGAAATTCCAGTCGTTGACGAAATAATTCATCTTCAGGTGCACCTCCGTTCCATACGCCACCACAGTAGCCACATTTTCCGGCCTCCAATATCTCCAAGGCGAAGGCACCCATTGAATCCAATCCTTCACTTCGGAATAATAAGCGCCAAGAGTGCTCTCAAGCGAGAAATGTCCGAACTTCCTTTCATACATGATGTTTCCGTCGACGGTATGACCGTTTTCAGGTTTCAGATCCTTGTTTCCGCCAGGATTCCAATAAAGGTCGTTCAAGCTCGGATTTCTATAGTTATGGCTATATCCCGCATTGATTTTCAGACCTTTAAGATAAATACAGCTATACGAAACGGTAGCCGTCGGGAAGAATCCAGCCGATTTCCAGTCAACAAGGTCGTTACGCAAAGTAAAACGCAAGTCAATGGGCTTCAACAACTTACCCATCAAAGCGGCATAAAACGACAGTACATGTCGGTCGGCATTCTGGTCATTGGTGTTATCGTAGTTGTTCGACTCCACCTGTTCGTAGTCCCATTGCACCTTAGCGTTGATTTTCCACGATTTATAAAGGTTTTGATTCAAATCGACAATCTGATGCAGCACATGGGCGTCGTTTCTCGACTCGATATGCGTCACCTGGGTGCCTATAGTGGTATAAGTATCCAGGAAATAATGCTGTTTTTCGTAGAAATAGGCCGATTTCACCTCAATTTTACCTGTCTCCCAATAGGTTTTATAAGAAATGAAATTACGCGAATAGCCGTTTTCGGTATACTCTTTCGTACGGTCGCTGTTGCCCACGTTAGGCATGATCTGCGGACAGTTACGGTCGCTCCATTGGTTCCACGACACAATGGTTATCAACGAGTTACGAAAACGCCACTGATATTCCGGCATGAGTCCGTAGTCGACGTACTCGCCGTTTTTTTGCTTCATCATCTGATGCGGGATCGCGCCTATGTTGTTATACTCGAAGTCGTTGTCGCTCGAGCTACGATAAGCCTTCACCCGCAAAAGGTGACTTGCCCATGAATAACCTGCAGTAATGTAAGAGCCGAAGGTATTGAAACTGCCGTATGTCTGTTTCAGGTCGAGGATCATCCCCTCGCCGAAATGCTGGTTTGTCTCGATGTTGACCGTCCCGCCGAGGCCGCCGCTGTTGGCCGACGTGCCGCTACCCCACTTGAGCGCCACCTGTTCGGTCATAAACACCGGTATGGTGCTGAAGTCAACCTGTCCGAGTGTCGGCGCGTTGAGTTGGAATCCGTTCCACAGCACGAGGGTGTGGCTGGCGGTGGTGCCTCTGAACGATGCCGTCGCCACTCCGCCTGGACCGTACGTCTTGATGAAGACGGGGCTGTGCTGGATGAGCAGCTGCGACATGGTGATGGTGTTGAGACGTTTCAGCAGAGCGGTGTCCATCTTGCGTTCCATGGCGGCCTCGGCTTGGTTCTGCCTGATGGCATCAGCGTTGACCTCCACAGATTGCAAAACGATAGTGTCCTGAGCCAAAGCGGCATAGGAAACTAAAAGAAACAGCAATACACACAATTTCTTCATACCAATCTGAATTCTTCGACCGACTCTTATCCCGAAAGTCTCAAATGTCTTCGATTTCAGGCAGGTCTTCTGACTCACTCCTTACGCCGGCGTCTTCCCGTTTATATGGGATAAACAGTGACATCTGCAGGCGCTGCAAGAGTTTACAGCAGCGGGAACTGTCCGGGATTCTCACCCGATTCCCTGTTGGGCCTTCTTCAGGCACCTGAAATCGATTGCAAAGATACAAAAAAGTTTGTAAAGTGTACATTCTTTACAAACTTTTTTTGCTGTTGGCTATTGGCTATTAGCCATTGGCTGCCAAAGGCCAAAGGCCAAAGGCCAATGTTACATCATCTCACCACGGAGATAATCGTCGATGGCCTTGGCAGCCTTCTTTCCGGCTCCCATGGCGAGGATCACCGTCGCTGCACCGCTCACGGCGTCACCTCCGGCATACACACCGTTACGTGTGGTGCGGCCGTTGTCGTTGGCTATGATACAGCCGTGCTTGTCGGCATTCAGACCAGGTGTGGTCCTGAAAATCAACGGGTTAGGCGATGTGCCGAGTGCCATGATGACCATGTCGACGTCGAGCACAAACTCCGAGCCCTGAATCTCGACCGGACGACGACGACCCGATGCGTCAGGCTCGCCGAGGCCCATCCTGATGCATTTCATGCCGTTGACCCAGCCTTCTTCGTTGCCGAGAATCTCGACAGGGTTGCAGAGCAAGTCGAACTGAATGCCTTCCTCCTTGGCGTGATGCACCTCTTCGGCACGTGCCGGAAGCTCAGCCTCCGAACGACGGTACACGATATGCACGTCGGCACCGAGACGCAAGGCAGTACGGGCAGCGTCCATGGCGACGTTACCGCCACCTACAACGGCCACCTTCTTACCAACGTAGTTAGGCGTTTCGTAACCTTCTTTATATGCGAAGAGTAAGTTATTTCTTGTCAAGAACTCGTTTGCCGAGACGACACCGCAGAGGTTCTCGCCCGGGATGTTCATGAACTTAGGCAGACCTGCGCCTGAGCCGATGAACACTGCATCGAAATGCTCGTCTTTCATTAGAGATTCAATAGATGCTGTACGTCCGATGACCACGTCTTTGAAGAAATGGCCGCCTAAACGCATCACGTTCTCCACTTCATGACGGACGACAGTCTCTTTAGGCAGACGGAACGACGGGATGCCGTAAGCCAATACGCCGCCGAACTCATGCAGAGCCTCGAAAACAGTGACGTCGTAGCCTCTTACCAGCAATTCCTTGGCGCATGTCAAGCCTGAAGGACCTGATCCGATGACAGCCACACGTTTACCGTTCTTCTTGATTGGCTTGGTAAGGTTGATGTTGTTTTCACGTGACCAGTCGCCCACGAAACGCTCGAGTTTTCCGATGGCGATAGGCTCGAACTTCACTCCCATCACACATTTGCCTTCGCACTGTGTCTCCTGCGGACACACACGGCCGCAAACTGCCGGCAGTGCTGAGTCTTCGTCGATGATCTGAGCTGCAGCGAGGAAGTCGCCTTCAGCCACCTTCTTAACGAATCCAGGTATGTTGATATTAACCGGGCAGCCTGTGACGCACTGAGGACGACCGCAGTTCAAGCAGCGCTGCGCCTCCACGATGGCTTCTTCAGCTGTGTAGCCGAGGCACACCTCATCGAAATTATGTGCGCGCACGAGCGGATCTTGTTCGGTGATTTTCACACGATGATGTTTGTCGCGTGGCTCATCCAAAATTCCGCCGATATGGCATTTATGATTCTCTGCTTTCTCAGCGTTTTCAAGCTGTTTATGCTCGACCACGTTGTTGTACATCGACTGACGTTTCATAGCTTCAGCGAAGTCGACCTTAGCGCCGTCGAACTCCGGACCGTCGACGCAGGTGAACTTAGTCTGACCGCCCACGCTGATACGGCAGGCGCCGCACATACCTGTGCCGTCGACCATCAAGGCGTTCATCGAAACGGTGCACTTGATATTGAGCTTCTGCGCGAGCTGGCACACAAACTTCATCATGATCATCGGGCCGATGGCGATACATTCATCGTAGTGATTGCCTTTGTCGACAAGCATTTGCAGCATGTCGGTAACCACACCTTTATATTCTGATGAGCCATCGTCGGTGATGACGTAGAGGTTAGACATTGAAGAGAGCTCATCTTCGTAGACAAGAAGGCTGTGCGTACGGGCGCCGATGATGACGTCGGCTTTCACTCCGTTATGATACAGCCATTTCACCTGCGGGAAGATAGGCGCTATGCCCACGCCGCCACCGATGAACACGTATTTCTTGGTCTTACGCTCCTCATACGACATGTGGATGAACTCCGAAGGACGTCCGAGAGGGCCCACAACATCGAGGAAAGTGTCGCCGACATTGTATTTTGCCATCTCTTGAGTCGATTTTCCGATAGCCTTGAAAACAATCGTCACGGTGCCGTTCCAAGGGTCGTTGTCGCTGATTGTGAGCGGGATACGCTCAGCTTTTTCTGTCATTTTAATAATCAGGAACTGCCCTGGAAGAGCTGCTCTCGAGAGACGCGGAGCCTCGATTTCCATCATAAAGGTGTCCTGTGCTAATTCTTTCTTATTGACTATCAGATACATAATATAAAAATTTTAGATAATTTCCTTTAAAATACAGTAATTACAAACTACAAAATTAGAGATTATTTTTTACAAAAACAAAATTTTTAATAAATTAATTATAGGTGTCGAAATGAAAAAAAAATAGTATCTTTGCAAGT
>LUZN01000073.1 GCA_001603665.1 Bacteroidales bacterium Bact_22 | reverse complement strand
TTTTTTTAATTTATTTTTACTTTGGCCATTGGCCATTGGCTATTAGCAACAGCAAAAGAGTCGCTGCGGATTCCCGCAGCGACTCTTTCTTGATTCTATTCTTGCTGAGTGTGAATCGATTAGGCGTTTTCTTCAGCCTGACGGAGTTTCTGAACGTAGATGGCCTTCTGAAGTGCCTCACGTTTGATAACTGATGGTTTTGTGAACTTCTGGCGGTTGCGCAATTCTTTCACAACACCGGTTTTCTCATACTTTCTCTTGTAGCGTTTTAAAGCGCGATCGATGCTTTCACCGTCTTTTACAGGAATAATAATCATTTTTAATACTCTCTCTTTCTTTTAATTGTTAAACTAAAAAAAACTTGTCTCAAAACGAGGGTGCAAAAATACAACTTATTTTGATACCTGTAACAAAAATTTTCAAATTTTTACTTTGGCTGTTGGCTATTAGCTATTGGCAGCCAAAGGCCAACGGCCAAAAGCCAAAGTAGTTTCTACTCGTCAAGCAGATGTCTGAACAAGAAATTATCAATCTTCGTGAACAGATGCATTCTGCATTCACCGTCGCCGTATTCTTGATAACCGCCGTAGATTCCGTGGTTTTTATTCGGATAAATCATAAGGTCGAACTGCACGCCGTTGGCAATCATCGACTTAATGAGCTCCATCGCATTCTGATAATGAACGTTATCATCGCCCGAGCCATGGCAAAGCAGGTAGTTACCCTTGATCATCGCGGTGTTGCTAACAGGTGAGTTGGCGTCGTAACCCTCAGGATTTTCTTGCGGAGTGCGCATGTAACGCTCGGTGTAGATGTTGTCGTAGTATCTCCAGTTTGTGACAGGTGCAACAGACACGGCAGTGCTGATATAGTCGGCACCCTTGGTGATGCCGTTGGCCGCCATAAATCCGCCGTAACTCCAGCCGTAGATAGCGATCTTCTCAGGATTGACATATGGCTGCTTGGCCATGTATTTCGCCAAAGTAATCATGTCTTCGGTCTCGTATTTTCCGAGCTCGAGATACGTCATCTTCTTGAACATCTCGCCCTGAGCGCCGCTGCCACGATTGTTGATCGACACCGAGATGATGCCTTTCTGTGCGAGCAGCTGCATCCAGTCCCAATCGCTGTTATCCCATTGATTCAAAACGGTCTGATGTCCAGGACCGCCGTAAACATAAATCAACACCGGGTATTTCTTATTCGGGTCGAAGTCTGGAGGCAGAATCTCCCACGCGTCCACGTCAACGGTGGTTCCATCAGGCATCACAAACGCCGGGTCGCTGATCTTGATTAGCTTCTTCTCGCTGAGGTTGTACTCCTTCATGCGTTCCACAAGCTCGTGGTTGTCTTCGAGCACCCTCACAACCTTACCTTTATTATTATATAAGGTATATTCGTAAGGCTTTGTAACGGTCGAATTGATATTGATGAAATATTTGAAAGTATTACTGAATCTTGCATTGTTAACTCCTTCATTACCAATGATTTGGCGCATCATACCTTTAAGATTCACAGCGTAGATCTGACGCTCGGTCGGCGAGTTTTTGGCGGCCTGGAAATAGATTTCCTTGCCGTCGAAGCCGTAAATCTTGGTCACATCCCAGTTGCCGAAAGTGAGTGCTCTAACGTTAGAGCCATCGAGTTGGCAGATGTAGATATGGTTGTAACCCGAGCGCTCGCTGGTCATAAGGAATTGCTTGCCATCCTTCAAGAATGTCCAGTCATCGGTGATGTCGATGTAATATTTGTTATTCTCATCATAAAACACCTTCGACTCGCCTGTAGTGGCATTGGCAGCCAAAATCTCGAGATGGTTCTGATGACGGTTAAGTCGTTGAATAGCAAGCACATTAGCGTCTTGTGTCCATTTCATTCTCGGCAGATAGATATCGGTCTCTTCGCCAGTATCCATTTTCTTCGTCGAGCCGTTGTCGAGATTATAAACGTAGACCTCAACCACTGAGTTATCTTCGCCGGCCTTAGGATATTTGAAGCTGTACCATTCAGGATAAAGGCCTTCGAATTCCTCCATCTGGAACTCTCTCACCTTCGACTCGTCGAATTTGTAATAAGCGATTTTTTTGCTGTCGGGCGACCAGAAGAAGCCTTGCGAGAAGCTGAATTCCTCCTCGTAAACCCAGTCGGGAGCACCATTAATGATATTGTTATAAAGCCCGTCGAAAGTGAACTGTTTCTCTTCGTCTTTATTTAAGTCTTTGATAAACAAGTTGTTATCGCGCATAAAAGCGACTTTAGTGCCATCAGGCGAGAACGATGCCAAGCGCTGACTTCCGTTATCGGAAAGAGGTTTCAAGCTCTTGGTTTTGATATCGTAGACATAATAATCGGCGGTGAACGAATGGCGGTAGATGTAGTTCACATTGGTGAGGAACAGCGCCTTAGTCTCGTCATCGCTCAGCACATAGTTATACGCGCGGATCGGGAGTGAGTCGCCTTCCGGAACGAGATCCATGAAGCTGAACAAAGTCTTGACTTTTTTGCCCGTTTTGTAGTTATAAATATTGAATTCGCCGCGTTCGATGGTGCCATATGTCTCACCGTCACGCATCGGATTCATGCCTCTCACACCTTTGGTTTGGAATGTCGGACGCTCGTAGAGGTCGGAAAGATCGATATTTTTCTTTTCCTGTGCGTAGATTGTAGCATTTAGGATTAAAGCTAATGCAATGATTAACAGATACTTAACTTTTTTCATTTTGTAATAGATTTGAAAATTCAAAGATATGAAAAAATTTTTTACAAAAAAAGTTTGTGCGAATAAAAATTTGTTGTACTTTTGCACCCGCAAATGGGACGGTAGCTCAGTTGGTTTAGAGCGCATGCTTGACAGGCATGAGGTCACAAGTTCGATCCTTGTTCGCCCCACTTTTTTTATTATATGGGGGTCGTTAGCCCAGTTGGTTTAGAGCGCTGCCTTCACACGGCAGAGGTCACTGGTTCGAGTCCAGTACGACCCACAAAAAAGACGCATTCCTGCGTCTTTTTTTTTGCTATTGGCACTTGGCTTTTGGCTATTGGTTTTTAAGCCAACGGCCAATAGCTAATAGCCAAAGTAAAATTATTTTCGAAATTCCTTTTTATTTCATAAAAAACTTCGTAATTTTGCATCGCAAATTTTGAAAACGGAAATAATTAAAAATCAACGACTATATCATGAAGAATAACGTTATTCCAGTAGAAGTAGCAAAGAAAGTTTTCGCTGAGAGCAACCTCGCATGCGTCGGCAGAGCCGGTATCCGTGAAATCAACAAGCTTGCATTCGACCTTGAGGCGGCAAGCGGCGTGAAGTTCATCCACATGGAGCTCGGCAACCCCGGTCTTCCTGCAGCACAGGCAGGCATCGACGCACAGGTTGAAGCGGTGAAGAGAGGCGTGGCGGCGACATATCCGCCAATCGACGGCGTGCCGGCATTGAAGAAAGAGGCATCACGTTTCATCAAGAACTTCCTCGACCTCGACATCGCTCCGGCCAACTGCATCCCTACCGTGGGCTCTATGCAGGGCGCTTTCGCATCGTTTATGATCACAGGCCATCTCAACAAGGGCAAGGACACCATGCTGTTTATCGACCCGGGCTTCCCGGTGCATAAGTTCCAGTGCAAGGTACTCGGCATCCCGATGGAGCATTTCGACATCTACAACTACCGCGGCGAGAAGCTTCGCGCGAAACTCGAGGAAATACTGAAGACAGGCAAGATTCACAGCATGCTGTATTCGAATCCTAACAACCCGACATGGGTCTGCCTTACCGACGAAGAACTCAAGATCATCGGCGAACTCGCAAACAAATACGACGTCATCGTTCTCGAGGACCTCGCCTACTTCGGCATGGACTTCCGTAAGGACTACAGCCATCCGGGAGAGGCACCGTTCCAGCCGACAGTCGGAAAATACGCCGACAACTACATGCTGATGATTTCAAGTTCGAAGGCATTCAGCTTCGCCGGCGAACGTTGCGCCATCCTCGCCATCAGCGACAAGCTCGCTATGCGCCACTACCCTGATTTGAAGGGCTTCTGCGGACAGGAGATCTTCCTGCGCGGCATCCTCTTCGGAGCATTGCACCCGCTCACATCGGGCGTCGCACACTCGGCACAGTACGCTCTCACAGGCGTTTTGAAAGCTGTGAACGACGGCATCTACAACTACCGCGACGACGTTCTCGAATACGGCAAGAAAGCTAAGCTGATGAAGGATGCATTCCTCGCAGCAGGTTTCTACATCACCTACGATGAGGACCTCGGAGAGCCGATTGCCGACGGATTCTATTTCACCTACTGCTATCCTGGCTTCAAGGGTGCCGACCTCGTCGAGGAGATGATGTACTACGGCATCTCGGCCATCTCATTGGATACCTGCGGCAGCGACAAACAAGGCATCCGCGCCTGCACCTCGCTCATCAAACGCGATGAGATTCCAGTGCTCGCCGAGAGACTGCAGATGTTTGCAAAAGACCATCCGGTGAAATAATGGTTATTGGTTATAGGTTATTGGTTATTGAACAAAAGGATTTCGTATTACACGAGATCCTTTTTTGATTTTTAATACACTTTGCAGAAATGCGACCTACCACAGGGTACTGTTGAGCATTTCGAAAAGTGTGTTAAAAATCCTATATTAAAAAATAATAAAAATTAATTTCTCAAAATCCTTGCTTTTGAAAAAAATCCTTTGTAATTTTGTACGTTTTTTAACAGCAAGATTGAAAAGAGTAAAAATTCAACATAATATCAACTAAAAAATTAAAATTATGGCAAGTTTCAAAGGAGCTATTTCTGTTGATACTGAACGTTGTAAGGG
>LUZN01000022.1 GCA_001603665.1 Bacteroidales bacterium Bact_22 | reverse complement strand
TGTGGGAATGAAAAAATTGTTGTACTTTTGAACCCTAAAAATGTGCACTGAAAAAAGCAAATTATTTGATAGTATAACATAAAAATTCAAGGTATGTTAAAAAAATTACTATTTTTATTCTGCATTGTGCTGACGTCGTGGTCGTTAGCGCTTGCACAGCAAGGTCGTCTGAAGGGTGTCATTACTGACAAAGACACTGGCGAGCCTATCGCATTTGCCAACGTCGTTTTGGAGAACGGCGGTACGCAGGTGGGAGGTGCCAGTACCGACTTTGACGGTAACTACGACATCAACCCTATTCCTCCGGGAACGTACGACCTGAGAGCAACATTCGTTGGTTACAACACCTTCGTCATGAAGGGCGTTGTGATTTCAGGTAACAAAATCACCTTCCAGGACATCAAGATGAGCATGCAGTCGGAAGTGCTGGATGCTGTTGAGATCGTCGACTACAAGGTGCCTTTGATCTCAAAGGACCAGACATCGGCTGGTGCTACCATCACCGCAGAGGAAATCGCGAAGATGCCTAACCGTTCGGCAGAAGCAGTCGCGGCCACCGTCGGTGGTGTGTTCTCGCAAGACGGTGAGGTCGGCAACATGCGTGGTGCCCGTTCTGAAGGTACAGTCTACTACATCGACGGTGTCCGCGTCATCGGAAGCCACTCGGTCCCTCAGTCGGCTATCGACCAGGTCGAGGTTATGCTTTCCGGTACTCCGGCTATGTACGGTGACGTGACTGGTGGTATCATCAACATGACCACTAAAGGCCCTTCGAGAACATTCGGCGCAGGCTTGGAAGTTGAGCAGTCACTCGACGGCTACGGCCACACCAGAGTTGGCGTCAACGCTCAGGGTCCGCTCATCAAGGGTAAGAAGTCAGAGACAGCTCTCTTGGGATTCTTCGTGTCAGGTGAGTTCACCCGTAACAAAGACGGATGGATCACAGCAATCGGTCACTACAAAGCAAGTGACAGCTGGCTCGATTACATCAAGGAGCACCCGCTTCGCGTCGGTGCTGACGGTGAAGGTGTTTACCCGAACGGTGAATTTACCAGAATGGGCTCGATGGAGTATGTGAAGAACTCACAGAACACTTCAAACTGGACAATCAATACAACAGGTAACATCAGTATCCGTACAACTGAGACCATCAACCTCACAGTGGGTGGTAGTTACATCAGATCGAGAGAACACGATGGAAGCCGTAATCATGAATACTTCAACTACGAGAAAAACGGCATGTACGACTACCAGAACTGGCGTGTCTACGGTCGTTTCACCCAGAGATTCCCAACGGCTCCTGAAAGCACCTCACTGATCAAGAACTTCTACTACAGCTTGCAGATCGACTACTCGAGAGTTAATGGTAAGAGCTACGATCCTGATCACAAGAAGGATATCTGGAAGTATGGTTACCTTGGTAAATATACCATCTACAAGACCCCTACCTACCAGATGGATACAGCTATCACAGTCAACGGTCACACATACACCAACGTGTGGCACACCAACTCATGGGACTATGATACATTGGTAGCATTCCGTCCAGCCGACTACAACCCGTTGCTGGCCAACTATACCTCGATGGTTTACGATTTGTATGATGATCCGGCAGGTCACTACACCAACTTCGACTACCTCCAGTTGAGCCACGGCTTGCTTAACTCACAGTCGCCATCAGCATTCTACGGAATGTATTATGCTCCTGGTACAATCCAGTCGAACTACGGATACAGCGAGAGCGACCAGTTTGGTGTCAACCTCGCAACAGCTATGACAGTCGGTAACCACGAAATCAAGTTCGGTCTCCAGTATGAGCAGCGTAACAGCAGATCATGGAGCATTGGTGGTCGTAGCTTGTGGTACCTCATGAGAAACCTCGCTAACTTCCACATCGACCAGTTGGATGTTAACCATCCTGAAATCGTGAGTTACGACGGCTTCGTCGATACAATCAAGTACTACAGAATGTACAACGCCGCCGACCAGTATCAGTTCGACAAGAACCTCCGTTCAGCTCTCGGACTCAGCGTCACAGGCGTCGATTGGATTAACACCGACTCATACGACTTCAACGACAACTCAATCGAATACTACGATAAAGACGGTGTCATGCACAAGGCTTATCTCAACGATGGCTTCGATATCAGCATGTTCACTCCTGACGAGTTGACACAGGACGGTAACTCATATGTCGGATACTACGGCTATGATTACCTTGGTAAGAAACTCAAGAAACAGCCGAGCTTTGAAGACTTCTTCACAGAGACCGATGAAAACGGTAACTACACACGTCCGGTGGGTTCGTTCAGACCTATCTACATGGCTGGTTACCTCCAGGATAAGTTCGCATTCAAAGACCTCATCTTCAACGTCGGTGTCCGTGTCGACCGTTTCGATGCTAACCAGAAAGTCTTGAAAGACCCATATATCCTTTATGATTACTACACAGTAGGCGATAAGATCAGCAATGGTAAGATCGTCCTTCCTAACGGTTCAACAGTCGACGTTCCTGGTAACATCGGTGAGGACTACGCAGTGTACGTTAATAATATTAAGGATATTACCCAAGTCATGGGTTATCGTTACGAGAACACTTGGTACAATGCAGAAGGTGCTGAAATCAGCGACCCGACCACTTTGAACGCCGGTAGCGGTGTCACAGCATGGGTCAAGGATAAAGATCAGTCACATGTCGACATCAACTCATTCAAGGACTACAGCCCACAATGGACAGTGATGCCACGTATCTCCTTCTCATTCCCGATTTCCGACGACGCTTTGTTCTTCGCTCACTACGACGTCTTGACACAGCGTCCTTCGAACATCCACACCAATATCTATGATTACTACTACTTCGAGCAGGAGAGCGGTACTCTCAACAACCCTGCTTTGAAGCCGTCGCAGACCATCGACTATGAGCTCGGTTTCACCCAGAAGCTGACCAACACATCGTCAATGACAATCACAGCATATTATAAGGAGTTGCGTAACATGATCCAGATGTACCGTTACACAGGTGCTTATCCTAAGGATTATACATCATACAGTAACTTAGACTTCGGTACTGTTAAGGGTATCACAGCATCATACGACTTACGTAGAACCAAGAACGTTCGTCTGCGTGCTTCTTACACCTTACAATATACCAACGCTACAGGTGCTTCAACATCAACCATGAGTGCTTTGATTGCAGCTGGTGTTCCTAACTTGCGTTCAACCTTCCCAATGCCTTGGGACCGTCGTCACCAGTTCAACGTGACTTTGGATTACCGCTTCGCTGACGGCAAGGACTACAACGGTCCTGTCTCGAAACGCGAGAAGTCAGGCAAGAAGCCTATCCAGTGGCTCGCCAACACAGGTGTCGCTATCACAATGCAGGGTGGTTCAGGTACTCCTTACACTGCAGCAAGCAACATCAACTCACCTCAAGGTAACTCAACCAACATCTTGAAGGGTTCATTCTACGGCTCACGTATGCCTTGGGCATTCCGTTTCGATATGAAGATCGACAGAGACTTCGACCTTAACATCGGAAAGAAAGACGGCGACAAGCGTCCAGCTTACCTCAACGTCTATTTCCAAGTGCTCAACGTGCTTAACGCGAAGAATATCATAGGTGTTTACCATGCAACCGGTAACCCTGATGATGACGGTTACCTCTCAGCTCCAGAATGGCAGCGTGAAATTCAAAATCAGACAAATGCTGATTCATACCGCGAGTTGTACAGCTTGTATGTCAACGACCCGGGTCACTATTCAAAGCCTCGTCAGATTAGAATTGGTATGATCTTTAACTTCTAAACAGAAAATAAATACTGGTAATATGAAGACTATAATTCGTTTATTAACTGTTGCATTTCTTATTGCAAGTGTAACTGAAGTAAGAGCCGAGAAGGTTCAGATGAATGGCCCTCAGTCTCGGAATCTGAAACAAACCACTGCTGGATGTACACCATCTTCAACGTATGCTTGGTTGAACATCAACAACGCTAGAGTGCGTGTCAACGCCGGTGGTGATATGTGGTGGGATCTTCCGGGCGGTTCAGGTGCTAAATACTACATCCCTGCCAACGGTTCCGCAACATCATTGTATGCCGGTTCTCTTTGGATTGCAGGTATGGACGTCAACAACCAGTTGAAGTGCGCCGCTATCCGTTTCCGTCAGGAAGGTAACGACTTCTGGACTGGTCCTCTTACAGTTGATGGTACAGCATCTATCGACGCCGCTACATGTATGGAATACGATAAGATGTACAACATCACTCGTGCTGAAGTCGACGATTTCCTCCAGAACTGCGACGACAACGGTATTCCGGTTCCAGGTTATGAAATCCCGGCTAACATCATGAACTGGCCAGCTCACGGCGACCCGTCAAGAGGAATGAGCTACTATCTGGCTCCTTTCTATGATAGAGACAATGATGGTACTTACGACCCGACACAGGGTGACTATCCTTATTATGACATCACCAATGAACTCTGCCACACTCAGACTCCTACAATGGAAGAGATTTATGCCGGAACAGTTTACGGTTCAATCCTTTCCGACCAGGTGATCAAGGGTGACCAGACAATCTGGTGGGTGTTCAACGATAAAGGTAACTCACACACTGAGACAGGCGGTGATGCTATCGGTATGGAAATCAGAGCTCAAGCATTTGCTTTCGCAACAAATGATGAGATCAACAACATGACTTTCTACAGCTACGAGATCATCAACCGTTCAACTTACACCTTGACCAACACATACTTCTCACCTTGGACCGACGTTGACCTTGGTTATGCTAAGGACGACTACGTTGGTTGCGACGTGAGCCGTGGTCTCGGTTACGGTTACAACGGTGCCGCCATCGATGGTAGCGGTCAGACAGAAGCTTACGGTGCCAACCCTCCAGCGGTCGGTGTCGACTTCTTCCAGGGCCCTTACCTCGATCCAGATGGAATTGATAACCCTAAATACGACTCATTAGGAAACCAACTCTGTGATGAGAGTATCAACGGTGTGAACTTCGGCAACGGCATCGTCGATGATGAACGTTACGGTATGCGTCGTTTCGTGTATCACGATAACACCTCATCATCAATCAACGGTGACCCTAAGACAGCTCCTGAGTACTACCTCCTCCTTAGAGGTATCTGGAAAAACGGTGCTAAGATGCAGTACGGCGGTACAGCTGTTCCAGGCGCTGCCGGTACAGTAGGTCCTGCTTGCGACTTCATGTTCCCATACGACTCCGACCCATGTAACTGGGGTACAGGTGGTCAGACTCCTGGTGGCGGCTTCAACCAGAACGGCTTCTACTGGAGTGAGGAAACAGGTAACAACGGTCAGCCTAACCCTGTTAACGACCGTCGTTTCATGCAGTCAGCTGGTCCTTTCACCTTGAGATCAGGTGCTGTTAACTACATCACATTCGGTGTGCCGTGGGCACGTGCTACCACAGGTAAGCCATGGTCATCAGTCGAACTTCTCCGTAAGGTCGACGATAAGTGCCAGTCGATGTTCGATAACTGCTTCAAAGTTCTTGATGGTCCTACAGCTCCGGATTTGACAATCCGCGAACTCGACAAGAAACTCATCATCTATCTGTCGAACTCAGAGACATCGAACAACGCACATGAGGATTATGCTGAAATCGATCCTAACATCCCAGAACACGATTCACTCGGAAATCCTTACGACAGATATTTCCGTTTCGAAGGTTATCAGATCTATCAGCTCGCCGATGCTGAGGTCAGTGTCGACCAGCTCACCGATGAGTCGAAAGCTCGTCTGATCTTCCAGTGCGACGTTAAGAACAGCGTTTCAAGAATCGTCAACTTCATCTACAACGACCATATCGGATACAGTGTTCCTACCATCATGGTTGAAGGCGGTGATAACGGTATTTCACACTCATTCGTGGTGACACAAGACCAGTTCACTATGAACAATGACCCAACTCTGGTCAACCACCACACCTACTACTTTATGGCAATAGCTTACTCCTATAATAATTATTCGGAGTACATTCCTGATCAGACCCAAGGCGAAGGCCAGAAACTGCCTTACCTCGCAGGTCGTAAGAACATCAAGTTGTATTCAGCTATTCCACATAAGATTGTGAATGGTACCATCATCAACTCATCATATGGCGACCAGCCGGTCATCACACGTTGGACTGGTTACGGTAACGGTGGCAACCATGTTGAGATGTCGGATGCCGACGTCCAAGAACTGTTGTCACGCCCAATTGCAAGCGCCGACAACCAGTTTGGTGATCCTACCTACCCGATTATCTATCACCCGACATACAAGAGAGGCTATGGTCCTGTCAATGTGAAGATTGTCGACCCGTTGAATGTCAAACCTACCGATTATGCTATCTGGTATCATGACTTCCAGGATATCACTGTTGAACATCTTACTGGTGATGCTGCTATCACAGGCGACCACGCCACGAAGAAGGCCTTCAAGTGGACTTTGAAAGACCTTACAACTGGCGAAGAGTTCGAGTCAGACACAACCACCCAGCTTGCAAACGAGAAGATATTCATCGACAGAGGTATTTCTGTCAACATCTTACAGCCATGGGAGATTGGTCCGTACAGCATCGGTACGACAAATGATAAATCAACTTACAAAGTTCTTGCTCCGAAGAATGGTCTTATCACAACATCTGTGACTTACGCCGACAGTTCGAACCGTTGGCTCGCAGGTATCAGAGACAGTGATGCTATTCCTTCGAATCCGTTGAACTGGATCCGTTCTGGTACGTATGTCGACCAGGATAATGGTGCTAACAACGACTTTAGCATGAGCTCATCATCATCAGGTACTTCGAAGCCATACGACCCAGATGCCAATTACGAAAGCATTGCTGAAGGTTCATGGGCTCCATACATGTTGACATGCCTCAATGGCGGTGCTGCAAACCCTGCACCTCTCTTCGATGGTAACAGCCGTTCAGACTCAATCTTCCAGAGAATCGGTTCAATCGATATCGTTCTCACGGCAGATCAGTCGAAGTGGACACGTTGCCCGGTGTTTGAGATGTGTCAGAACCAGAACCTGTCGCAAAACGGTGCAAAACCATTCGCTTTGCGTAGAGCTCCGTCAGTTGACAAGAACGGTAATCCAGCAGCTGCTGACTATGCTACAGCTTTGACAATGGATCCAAGCGATGATCCGGAGGCAGCCAACTACATCAGCGCTTTCGGTATGGGTTGGTTCCCAGGCTACGCTTATGAGATTGAGACAGGTGTTCGTTTGAACCTTGGTTTCGGTGAAGACTCGTTCTATCCGGGCCTCAACGGACGTGACATGATGTTCAACCCACCAGCGCTCTCAGAAGCATCGGCAGAAGGCGGCTCATTGTTCGGCGATGAGGTTATCTTCGACCAGTTGAGCGGAACCCCGTTGTTCGGTGGTAAGCATTATGTGTATATCTTCCAGATGCACACTGGCACAAGCTTGGCATCAAGCGGTTACTCATTGGATTTCAAAGTCCCTGCTTACGACGGTGGTAAGTTCTTGCACGATGGTCTGCATTACATCGACAACATCACAAGAGAGGCGTTGCAGAAGGTGTTTAGAGTCACCTACTGGGCACTTCCAGGATGGGTCGGTATGCCAATGGCTGTCGCAGGCAAAGAATGGTTGCCGAAGAACAACCCTGTTAAGATTTCAATCCGTATTGCAAAACCTTACAAAGAAGGTTATGCCCATATTCCGCTTGAAGTCGTTACAGATGACCTTTACGACACTGTCAACCACAAGGGTTACTTGCCATACTACACCTTCACAACTAAGGGATATGGCCCGACCCTCAACAACGCTGATAAGGGCGAATCGGATCTCGACCTCATCAAAGTTATTCCAAACCCATACTATGCATACGACAACTACGAGTTGAATGCTCTTACCCACAAGGTGAAGATCGCCAACCTTCCTGACAAGTGCGTGGTGACCATCTACACAGTAAATGGTAACAAGATTCGTCAGTTCAAGAAGGACGACTCGTCGGTGACATCAATAGATTGGGATTTGACCAACCATGCTAACACACCTATCGCGAGCGGTATCTACATCATCCATGTGAAAGATAATGTAAACGGAGGTGAACACACTGTTAAGTTCTATTGCGCAATGCGTCAAGTTGACTTAAATACATTCTAAAATTATTTGCGAACAAATTAAAAGTACACGATCATGAAAAAGTTATTTAGAACTATCGTAATAGCAAGCTTGACAATCATCATTGGATTTACGAGCACACAAGCATTCGCAGGTAATAAGGATAGAGCAGGTCAAGCAGGTGCAAATGAGCTTTTGGTTAACCCATGGGCGGCATCATCAGGTTGGGGCAACGCCGGTATGGCTTGCATCAAGGGTGTTGACGCTATGTGGAGTAACGTGGCAGGTATCTCGTTTGTAAACACCATGGATCTTAACTTCTCATACACCAACTGGCTCGCCGGTTCGGGAACAACAGTAGTATCATTCGGTATGCTGGCACGTGTTTCAGAATCAGTGGTCGCTGGTTTATCAGTTATGTCGATGAGTTTTGGCGAGATTGACAGAACAGATACAGAACACCCGGACGGTGGTATCGGTACATACAAACCGAGTTTGATGAACATCAACATTGCTGTTGCAAAGTCGTTCTCAAACAGTATCCACGGCGGATTTGTGTTGAAGATCATCAGTGAGTCTATTGCTGATATGACAGGTACAGGCGTTGCCATCGACGCTGGTATCCAGTATGTGACAGGTATTACCGATAACATCCACTTCGGTATCGCCTTGAAGAACATCGGACCTACCATCAAATACCATGGCGACGGTCTTGCAATGCAAGTGAATCTTTCATGGATGCAGTCAAGTCTCACAGTGGTGAACCGTGCTGATGAGTTCGAGCTTCCTACCCAGTTGAACATTGCTGCAGCGTACGATTTCAACTTCGATAACGCCAGCCGTTTGACATTGGCAGCCAACTTCAACTCAAACGCATTCTCGAAGGACCAGTTCATCTTCGGTGTTGAGGGTTCATTCCGTGACATCCTCATGCTCCGTGGAGGTTACACCTACGAGGCCGGTTTGCTGAAGAATATCGAAGACGCCGACTGCACAAACGTTTACAAAGGTTTGTCACTCGGTGCTTCAGTCCAAGCTCCTCTCAGCAAGGAGAAGGGTGTGAAGGTTTGTCTCGATTACGCATACCGCAACACAAAACACTGGAAAGGTACACATTCTGTAGGCGCAAGAATAATATTCTAAAAAAAATTCTTGTATCTCAAAAAAAAGTTGTATCTTTGCATACAATTTTACGAAAAAAAGAGCCCTTATTTAACGTAAGGGTCTCTTTTTTTACAATTTAAAAATTACAGTTATGGCAGACGTAGAATACTTTACACAAGCTGGACTACAGAAACTGAAGGACGAATTGGAGAACCTGTGTGTCAACGAGCGTCCGAAAATCGCGGCGGCAATAGCAGAGGCTCGCGATAAGGGTGATTTGTCGGAAAACGCCGAATACGACGCGGCAAAAGAGGCTCAGCAGCTTCTCGAGATGAAGATAGTGAAGCTTCAGCTCACCATTGCCAACGCGCGTATCATCGACGAATCGAAGATGGACACCTCGAAGGTTTTGATTCTCTCGACTGTGAAGATCAGAAACGTGAAGACAAAACAGATGATGACATATACCATCGTCCCTGAGAAGGAAGCTAACCTGAAGGCAGGAAAGATCTCCATCACATCGCCTATCGCCAAGGGATTGCTCGGCAAGGCAGTGGGTGAGCAAGTCGAGATTCAGGTCCCAGCAGGAAAACTTTTGTTTGATATCGTTGAAATAACAAGAGAATAAAATGGCATCTATCTTTTCAAGAATAGTGGCAGGTGAGATTCCATGCTACAAAATCGCTGAAAACGACAAGTTTTTCGCGTTCTTCGACATCAGTCCGCTCGTCCCGGGTCACACTTTGGTCATCCCTAAGAAGGAAGAAGACTACATCTTCGACATTTCGGATGCCGACCTGGCTGAGATGATTGTTTTTGCCAAGAAGATCGCTGTGGCGATAAAGAAAGCCATCCCATGCAAGAAAGTCGGAGTGGCGGTGATAGGCCTCGAAGTGCCTCACGCCCACATCCACCTCGTGCCTATGCAGAAAGAGGGCGACCTCGACTTCCGTCGCGAGAAGATGCACCCGACAGAGGAGCAGTTCAAGGAATGGCAGAAGAAAATCGTTGAGAATCTGTAGAGATGGAAGACACTTTTAAAATGGTTGCCAAGACTATGGCGGGGCTCGAGGGAGTGCTCGCCGAGGAACTGACATCCATTGGTGCGCAGAATGTTGAGCCGCTGTACCGTGCCGTAAGTTTTGAAGGCGACAAGGCGATGATGTACAGGGCCAACTACTGCTGTCGCACGGCCTTGCGCATCCTGAAGCCTATCACGAGCTTCGTGGCGCGCAACGAGCTGGCACTCTACAACAACATTTTCAAGATAAAATGGCACGAGATTTTCAATATCAACGAGACTTTCGCCATCGACGCGGTGACGAGTGGCAACTACTTCACCCATTCACAATATGCGGCGCTGAAGGTTAAAGACGCCGTCGCCGACGAGTTCCGCGAGCATTTTGGCGCAAGGCCGTCGGTCGACGTCGAGAATCCCGACTTGAGAATCAACGTGCACATCGAAAACGAGAAGGTGACGGTGTCGTTCGACAGCTCGGGCGAGTCGTTACATAAAAGAGGTTACAGGAAGTCGGTCGACAAGGCTCCGATGAACGAGGTGCTAGCCGCCGGCCTGATCAAGCTCACGGGCTGGAAGTACGACTGTAACTTCGTCGACTGCATGTGCGGCTCGGGAACTATCCCGATTGAGGCGGCGATGCAGGCTCTCGGCATCCCGGCAGGGTTCTTCAGAAAGAAATGGGGTTTCATGACGTGGCACGACTTCGACAAGGAGCTGTGGCAGAACGTCGTCCTCGAGGCCGGCGCCGAGATGGAAGAGTTTGACTATGAGATCGTCGCATCTGACCGCTCGGCCAAGGCTGTGGAGATAGCAAAGGCCAACATCGAGAACGCGCATCTGCATCACGACATCAAGCTGACGAAGCAGGATATGTTTGAGATGGTGCCGCCACCCGGCGCCGGCCTCATGATCATCAACCCGCCTTACGGAGAACGTCTGGAGGAGAGAGACATCGTAAAGCTCTACAAGGGCATCGGCGACGCGCTGAAGAAGAACTTCAAGGGCTATGAGGCTTGGATCATCAGCTCCAACAAAGACGCCTTAAAACTCATCGGATTGAAGCCTTCGAAGAAAATCGACGTGTATAACGGTCCGCTGGAGTGCAAATTCGAGAAATTCGAAGTTTTTGAGGGTTCTTATAAGGACAAAAAAATAAAAGAATATGAAGGTAGCGATGGACCGCGTCCGTCGTAAATCATTGAAAAATGAATAATATAACCACCATGCTGAGGAAATTTTCGAGGATGTCGTTGCTGTTTCTGGCGACGATTTTCGTCGAGAGGGCTGTGGAGCTGATAATGGCATGGTCGGGCGATATCAAGATAGAATCATATAGTGGTTTTCTATGGGCAAATCTGGTGGCTTGCGGCTGTCAGGTTTTCGTCGTTTTTATAGTATTTGCGGCATTTTTCTTCCTTTCAAAACAATTGGCGAAGGCTTTGGCGCTGCTGCTGTTTGCCATTCTGGCGTTCACTGAGATGGGCTTTGTCATCTATCATCATTCAACAGGATTGATGATGGGCCAGGAGATGGTTTACAGGCCATTGTGGGAGACTTGGTTCACGGTAAGAAGTTTCCTCAGTCCGGCTCTGATATCGCTTATTTTCGTGGTTTTTGCGGCTTATATCGCATTTATGGACTGGTATTCGAAGAAGCTGTCGAGCAGGATGCTGTCGTACGTCACGATCGGCTTGATGTTGGTGTCGATTCCGGTGGTTCTGCTGGCGAAACCACATCAGGATGAGTATGTGGCGAATAAGATATGGTATTGCGTTGACGATATTTTGAAAATCAAGTCGGCCGATGCCAATAATACGGTTCAAAATGCCGAGTTCATGAGCAGTGTGAAGTCACACGACGAGTATCTGGAGATTTACCGTCGGATGTTTCCGAATCGTGAAAGTGTTGATAATGAGTTTGTTATAGAGCGTAAAGACAATACAGAAAACGTCCTTGGGCCATATTTCGAGAAATCAGACGAGAAAGTCAACGTGGTGATAATCATTGTCGAGTCGCTGGGCTCCGATTTGTTTGGCATCAACGATTACGGCGTTTGTTACACGCCGTTTTTGGATTCGTTGTCGAGGTCGTCGCTGCTGTGGACCAACTGTCTGTCGACCACGCCGCGCAGTTTCGGTGCTGTGCCGTCGATAACGGGATCGGTACCGCATGGTGTAAGAGGCTTCCAGTTTGGCGAAATCCCCGATCATAACAGTCTTTTCACGATTTTGAAGGCCAACGGTTATCGTACCAACGCGTTCTATTCGGGCCTGTTTACCTTCGACAAGGTTTACGACTATCTCGTTGCGCAGCGAGTCGATTATCTGTCGCCGTTTTACGAGGAATTTCAGGCCGACAGGTCGGGAAACAAAGATGGCGATTTCTGGGGTTACAACGACATGACGATGTTTGACAAGTCGTTGCAAGTTCTTGAAAATCAAAATGATAACAAACCAGAGCTGGATCTTTTCATCACGATAACGCAGCATGAGAAGTTAGCTTTGAAAGATAAAAAACTCAATAAGTATTATTACGACGAGACGAAGCGGATAATGTCGGATTTGCCCAAGAAGGTGAGGAAGGCTGAGAAGGGCAATATCGGCAAGCTGGCTGCCACGCTGTATGCCGACGATGCTGTGCGACGTTTCTTCAAGAGTTACAATGAGTTACATTCAGATGGCAACACCATTTTCGTGATTACTGGCGACCATAATATGGGATTGAAGAAGGATTCGTACCTCGACGCCTACAACGTGCCGCTGATTATCTGGTCGCCGCTGCTGAAAAGTGCGAAACGGTTTAATTCGCTGGTGTCGCACGACGACATCACGCCATCGTTGGTGGCTCTGTTGCGCGAGAATTTTGGTGTGAGGACTCCCGAGACGGTGCACTGGATGTCGGATGGACTCGATACGCTGAGCGATGTGAAATCTAATTATATCGGATATCTGTTTACCTATTCGATACATCCTGTGGCTTTTGTCGATAATGATGTTTTCTTGAATTTTAAAGACGGGAAAGCTTATCATATCGGCGACAGCCTTAAGCTTTCGGAGGCCGACAACGTTGATTTTGAATATTATAAAGAGCGTTTCGATGCCTTGGTTTATGTCGATAATTATGTTTATCTGAATAATAAAATCATCAGAAATCCTATTTTTTCTTCTAGAGATTTTAAAACTGTAAAGGAAATAAGTCTGCCCGATTCCGTTTTTTGTGCTACAAATGCTGAAAGACCCAGCGTTCACACCCCTGATACATTATTCTTTTTCAAAGAAAAATTTGAAAACATGCCTTCGGTGATGAAAATTGTCGTTGAGGCCGACGTGAAATTCACCAAGCAGGTGCCGATTCATCATTTCATTCATATCGGAATGCGTTGCTCGGGCGATAAGATGAACAGCACTGAGTTTTCGGATTGTGTTTCAAAATACATCAAAAACTATGATTATCAAGCCGATACGTGGGAGAAAATGGAACTTTCGATGATGTTTCCTACCAATAATTCGGATGAAACGCAGCTGGAAATGTATCTCGTCCCGGCCGAATGGGATGCGTGGTGGGATCCGGAGCACACTGTGACTTTGAAAAAAATCAAAATTTTCTTGTTTTTATAAAAACACCTTATTAACTTTGCATTTCATTTTAGGAAATGATTAGCAAAATTGAAAGGTATGTATAAAATCACCAAACATCCTATTCTTGACATCGCCGAGGGCGAGTCAGTAGAGTTTATTTATGATGGCAAAAAAGTGGTTGGCAAGAAAGGCTATACCATCGCTGCCGCTTTGCATCAGGCTGGTTTTCCGGTTCACAGCCACAGTCTTGACGGACGTAACCGAAGCCTTAACTGCGGTATCGGTAAGTGCGGCGCCTGCGAGATGCTGGTCGACGGCAAGATTCGCCGTATCTGCATCACTTTGGTTGACGGAGTGAAGGAAGTGAAGCCCATAAACAACGAGGCTAACGTGCTTCCTGACGCTAAAGAGCTTCAGCCGCGCGAGGTGAAGGTTTACAAGACTCAGGTCGCCATCATCGGCGCAGGTCCTGCGGGCTTGGCTTGTCGTGAACAGCTGAACAAACTGGGCATCAGCAATGTTGTTGTGGATAATAATGCAAAGATAGGCGGACAGTTTAACATGCAGACACACCAGTTCTTCTTCTTCGAGAAGGAGCAGAAGTTCGGTGGAATGCGTGGCTTTGACATCGCTAAGACCCTTGCTGGCGACAACCACGAAGGAATTTTGTTGAATAATGTGGTTTGGGACTTGCTTGAAGGCAAACGCATAGCTATCAAGAATATAGTGACTGGTGAGGTGGCGTATATCGACGCAGAGCATCTTGTGGTTGCAACAGGTGCCGTGCCGTTTATGCCGACATTTGAAAACGATGACCTCCCGGGAGTGTATACCGCTGCAGTGTTCCAGAAGATGATGAACCAGGAGCACACTCTTTTGGGTAAGAAAGTGTTGACGGTAGGCGCCGGCAACATAGGCTATCTCACATCATATCAGGGCATGCAAGCCGGCGCCCATATCAAGGCTATCATTGAAGGTATGGACCATGAAGGCGGCTTCCCGGTGCAGGCAAACCGCGTGCGTAGACTCGGCATCCCGATCATGACATCGCATGTTTTGTTGAAGGCTATTCCGAACAAAGACCATACAGGCGTTGTGGGCGCGGTCATCGCAAAATGCGAGAATTTCAAGCCGATTCCAGGAACTGAACAGGTGATTGACGACATCGACATCATCAATATCTGCACAGGTTTGATTCCTGACAGTCAGCTGCTCGTCAAGGGTCGCGAGGTGTTTGGCTTGAACACCTACGGTGCAGGCGATGCAATCCGTATCGGTGAAGGTACAAGCGCCGTTTTACGCGGAAAACAAGTCGCCTTCGAAGTGGCACAGAACATGGGCTTGAGATTCAATTATGATGAATATCTCGAGGTTTCGAAGCAATATATCGAGTCGCAGCAGCACCCGATCAGAGTGTTACAGGAGCCTAACAAGCCGACGGCAGAGAGAATGGTGGCAAAGCCGTTTGTCATCGCCGACTGCGTCTACGGATTCGCTTGTAATCCTTGCTCGTTCAGCTGTCCGCAAGGTGCCATCACCAAGTCGAGCACAAACACGGTGCCGGTTATCGATTACGACAAGTGCATAGGCTGTATGAACTGCGTGAACCACTGCCCAGGCTTGGCAATCTTCGGCTACGACATGAATAAGAATACGCTGTTCCTGCCTGTGGAATATGAGGTAAACGAAGGCGTTGAGGTGTTCCTTGTCGACGACAACGGCAAGAAAGTAGGCGAGGGCGTTGTGGAGAAGGTTTTGAAGAAGAACAACAAGACCAACGTGGCGCGTGTCATCGCAAAAGATATTGATAAGAGTAAACTGGTCGAGGCTCGTGGCTTCATCGTCAAGGAAAACTATCCGAAACCGATAGAATTCAAGCCATTGAAGGAAGTGGAATCAGAGACATACGTCTGCCACTGCGAAGATATCAAGTTAGACAAAGTTTTGAGTGTCATCGGTGACCGCAAGACCATCTCTGTCGACGAGTTGAAGCACATCACACGTATGGGTATGGGTCCATGCCGCGGAAAGAGATGTATTCCACGTGCACGTCAGATTTTGCGCACCTACGGCATCGAGCTTGTTGGCGATGCCACACCGCGTGCTCCTCTGTCGAATCAGGTGAGCCTGGATGACTTGTACAACCCGAAGACTAAGGAAACATTCGTGTTCCCGAAGATGAACGACGTGAAGAAAGAGAGGGTCGAGGTGTTTATCGCAGGTGGCGGTATCGCTGGTAGTGCTTTGTTCCGCTACTTCTCGGAGGCAGGCAAGAAGCCTGTGATGATCAACTATAGCCGTGGTGCTTCGTGGCGTTGCATCGGTGGCGGCCGTCCGGCGTTCTCAAACCCTGATATCGCAGATATCGCGGTGCACAACCACGAGATCTTCAAGAACATGCAGAAGGTTCACAACATCAACTACCACCTGACACATTACGTCAACCTGGTGCATGATGAGGCAACCTATAAATCACTCGACGCCTCGCGCGCTTGGAGCGATGCATATATGATCGACCGCAAGGACTTCAAGAAAGAGATTTCACCGTTGTGGGACGATAAAAAAGACACTTACAGCCATGCTTTGATTACCCGTGACTGCTGGCAGGCAACACCTGGTAGAGTTATCGACTACATCCGTGGCATCGGCGTGCAGAATGGCGGTCGTTACTTTGAAGACTGCGAGCTGCTGCACGTGCAAAAAGTCGGCGGACATTATATTACCTTGGTGCGCACCCACGAAGGCGCTTACGTTGAATACACCTGCGACCACTTCGTCAACGCGATGGGATGGGGCGCCGAGAAGTTCAACGACATGCTCGGATTAGACACAGGCTTGTATCCTGTCAAACACCAGGCGTTTATCACACGCCGTTTGCCGATGATGGGACCCAACGGAGGTCCGCTCGACATGATCATCGACCGTCGTCACTACAAAGGCTTCAGCGCTGTTTATGGACAGCAGTGGGCACACACAGGCCAGATCATCGGCTGTGCCAGCCCTGACACCGACGCTTACGAGGCACGTCAGAACATTAAGTATAACAGCAAGGAGTTCTTGGAGATCGTTTCTGAGGTCTTCGCAGAGTGGATCCCGAACCTCGGCGAAGTGAGCTTCTTAGCTTGCTGGGCTGGCCGCTACACCGAGCCGCGTTACATCGTCGACCCGGAGGTCGGTCTGTTGACAGGCTTGCGCGGTCACGGATTCATGCTTGGCCAGTATCTGGCTAAGATTTACGTCGACAAATATCTCGGCAAGCCGGTCCCAGGTTATATGAAAGACCTCGCCATCACAGGCAAAGGCTTGAGTGAGAACGCATTTAAGTAAGATTATGGTTTTCAAAGGATATACCAAACGTGATACTTCGATTATCAAGGGATTTGGCATCCTTTGCATAGTTCTTCACAACTATTTTCATTGGTTAATACCTGCGCCAGGTGAGAATGAATTTGAGTTCTCACCTGACCGGGTGACTAATTTCTTTGCTCTTCTTGGCAACAAACCGGGCGAATTCGTTAATATCCTGTTCAGCTATCTGGGACATTACGGAGTGCAGCTGTTTATCTTCATAAGCGGCTTCGGCTTGGCGGTGTCGATGATGCGGCATCAGCGCTCGTGGGAGTCGTTTGTCGTCGTCAGGTTGAAAAAGCTGTATCCGCTGCTGCTTATAGGCGTGGTGTTTTTCATTTTCTCGAAAGTGCTGATCGAAGGCGCGATGATTAGCGATTACGACAAGCGCGAGATAGGCTACAAGCTGCTGCTGATACATACTTTACTGCCAAAATCGGGTCTCAGCGTCAACGGACCGTGGTGGTTCTTCGGCCTGATATTCCAGTGTTATCTGGTGTTTCCGTTTCTTTTCAAAATCATTGAAAAATGGCGCTGGAAGGCATTCGCCGTCATCTGTGTCGTGTCGTATTCGCTGATTTTCCTGTTTAGGGAGGTCTTGACGTTATACGGTGGCACCATTATCATGCAAAATGTGCCTGGACATCTGCCGGAGTTCTGTCTTGGAATATTGCTGGCTTTCAGTAATGATAAGAGAATCAATGCGTTATGGCTGCTTCTGGCAGTGACGGCATTCTGTCTCGGAAATTATTATGCGGCATTTTATCCGTTTACCTTCCTGTCGCTGACCTTGATAATGGTTTTCGCATATCAGGGCTTGAAGGCAGTGCCTGTCAGGAAGAAGGAACTCGCGGTGTTTCTTGAGTATTTTGGCGGTATCTCGATGGTCTTGTTTGCCACCCATGCCATCTTCAGGAGCCCAGTCCTGAAAGTCGCCAACACTTACACGGGTGCTTGGGGCCATTTGTGGTCGGGCGTGATGTTTCTGCTGATAGTCTGGGCCGTTGCTATAGCTGCTAAAGCGTTGTATGACAATGTGATAGCATTGCTCGACAGGATTCATATCCGTGAAAACAAGGCGACACATTATGCCGGAATAGTCGCAAAAACCTTTTTCTTGGCATTTTTCGTGTATGTCTTCGGCTATTTCATCGCCCAAAACCTTGACCGATTGGAAAACACCTCAGCTTTTGAAGACAATACGGTGTCGGGCGTGATTGCGAGCGATGCTGAGTATTATAATTTTGCAAAAACGGATTTCGAAGAGAGGATGATAGTGCTAAGCATCAACGGAAGCGTCGACATCACGAGTCTCGACACTTCGGCCGACTTGCCGTGGCTGGTGCTGGATATCCCGGGTGTTATCTGGGATCGGATAGAGATTCCTAAGAGTTTTAATAACGGCGAAACCCAGAAATTCGAGTTCTCATACCGTTATTTGACGCCTTTCAACAAGTCATTGAAAGGTAAAAACGTGAATATGTATTTCTGGAACAGAAAACACGGTTCGATGCGGTTTGAAAACGCCGAGATATCCTTGAATTATTAGGATTTATTGATGCTCAAGCATCCAACGGGCGTCGAGTTCGACCTGTTCTTGAAGCGTGATCCCATTCTGTTCGGCTTTTTTCTTCAGATCTTCGAGCCAGTTTTGGTCGGAATAGATGAAGTTTATCATATTCTGAAGGTCGTTGGGGGCTGCCGTCGCATTGTCGCTTGTCTTGACTAGGTCTTTGTTGCGTGAGACGGGCATTTTCTCGCCTCTCAGCTCTTCAAAATACCTCTCGGGTTCGAGATTGATGACGTAAATGGCGTCGTTATACAACGCTTCCTCCACGCTGACATGGTTGTTTTGGGCTTTTTCGACTATGCTTTGATACCATTCTGGATTCGATTTTATGCCGTTGATCACATTCGCGGCTACCGAGTCGATGGTTTGCTTGTCGTAGCAGAGATGAGTCAACGCCTTGGCAATGAAGAAGTTACCTAGTTTATAAAGCTGTACGGTGCAATAATTCAGCATGATGAAGTCGGCACGCATCAGCTCTTGGTCCAAATCGAGCTCGACAGTCGAGGTATGCTCGTTGTCGAAATAGATAGTGCTGTTGTAATACCAATAAGGATGTTTCGCAAAGATCTTATCCAACGGGATGTTGTACACGAAATTCCAGTAATATGAGTCACCGATGGTAATAAAATAAGGCTTTAGAGCCGTTGAATCATCGATTGCAGTGACATCGGCATAGAGGTTGGGCTCTGATTTTATTCGGAAAGTGAGGTTGAGAAGCTGTCCGAGGTCGTCGTCGGGCTCACGGGTCCGTGCCTGATATTTTTCGCCTATCGCGATATTCGTAATGTTCTTGTTTCCAAGGACTTCCATATAATTTATGATTGAATCGAAGACGTAGTCGGAGGCTATGTTCGACCAGTGTGTGCCTGTTTTTGTAAATAACTGATAGTCAACGTTGTTTTTTAATTTCTTAAAAATTTCAACATTGTCGATATAGTTTATTCCGAGTTCGTCGAAGCGTTTTTTGTAATAATCGTAAGCGTGGACGCCGTCGGGCTCAAAATATTCGGTGTTTTCCGGAAGGTGTTCGGGGAAGATGACGTCTTTGCCTGGAATCATGTTGACGAAGATATGCACATCGTGTTCTTTCAGCAATTCCTGCACTTTCCAGAGGCGGAGAGCTTCTTTCTCGAATGTCTCTTTCATCACCTCGGGGTCGTTGGTGTATTTGTACATGGCGCTTTCGTAGTGGTCCATCACGAACTCCGACTCATAGAGCCAGTTGTCGTCGCCGACGAGCACCCATGAGTTGCTGTTTGTGTGGTAGCAGCTCCAAACATATTGGTTATAAAGGCGAAGAGCCCATTCGCGGAAGCCCAGATGGTCTTTGGCATACTGCTCAAACTCGCGCTGGAACGTGTTGTCGACGTAGCTCTTGTAGGTCAGTTTCGGCATCTCCGACAACGTCATGGCGCCTTTCAACGGCTTCAGGTGGATAAATCCCGTCAAGGTCTGGACTGTCAACAATGCCATTAGAACGATTGTCGCGACAAACATTATTTTATGGAAGTCTTTCTTCATGACATCATCACGTTAAAATCTGAAATATATGAATGGGCTGAAGCCTACCGAGTTGAGCGCGCCGAGGCAGAACAGCAGCATGAATATTGCTATCGGCCATACCACGAGGTGCTGTTTTATCGAGTAATCGGTGTAAAATGTGAAGTTTATAAGCTTTTTGCCGAAAGGGAGCAGTCCGACGAACGCAAATGCCAGGGCTACGATGAGCGTGGTGTAGAACTGCGGTCCTTGTGACCATGCAAACGACTGGAAATCGAAGGCGAAGAGGCGCGTGATGAATGTCCAGGCATCGTTGAGGTCCTCGATGCGGAAGACAGCCCAGCCCACCATCGCGATGATAAAGGTGATGATGACGCTTGGCACCTTGCCTATCTTCTCATAGAATTTGCTCAGTCCCATGCGCTCGAGCACGAGCCACACACCGTGGTAGGCACCCCAGATGATGAAGTTCCAGTTGGCGCCGTGCCAGAATCCTGAGAGCAGGAACACCACCCAGAGGTTGAAATACATCCTCGACTTCGAGCAGCGGTTGCCGCCCAGCGGGATGTACAGGTAGTTGCGCATGAAGGCACCTAAAGTCATATGCCATCTCCTCCAGAACTCGGTGATGCTGGCGGAGTTATAGGGGTTGTCGAAGTTCTCGGGGAAGTGGAATCCCATGATTTTGCCAAGACCGATGGCCATGTCGGAATAACCCGAGAAGTCGAAATAGAGCTGCATGGTGTATGCGGCAATGGTGATCCATGCGGTGCCGCTGTTCATGAGGCTTAAGTCACCGCCCAGAAGCGTATCCACTTGAGCGCCAATGACATCGGCGATGAGAATCTTCTTTGAGAGACCAATAATAAAACGGTAGAAACCCTGCAGGCACTCCGACCAACGGTAATCTCTCTGCCGTATCTCGCCCTCGATGTCGCAGTAGCGCACGATAGGTCCGGCGATGAGCTGCGGAAACATGATGATGTACAGCACATAATCGGTGAGACGGTCCATCGGCTTGTTGTTACCACGATAAGTGTCAATGACATACGTCACCGACTGGAATGAGAAAAACGATATTCCGATAGGCAGCAAAACTTTCGTGAAGGTGAAAGTCCTCAAACCAATAGCACTCAAGATGGTATTGAAGTTGTCAACAAAGAAATTGGCGTATTTGAAATATACCAACAGGCCGAGACTGACAGTTATCGCCAAGCCGCAATAAAGCTTCTTAAGTCGTTGATTGTCAGTTTTGTACATCAATTTTACAATGTAATAATTGATGACGGTCGAGCCAAGGAGCAAGAGAATGAAATCCGGAGCTCCGTAAGCATAAAAAACTATGGAAAACAACAAAAGTATAATGTTTCGCCAGCTTTTTGGACTGATAAAATAGCATATCAGGAATGCCGGCAGAAAAAATATAAGGAATACGTTGCTACTGAAAACCATATTTATTTGTTTAAATTGTTGATAATTATGTCGTTTATGCGTTTGTTTCTTGTTGTCGGAATGTCGCTGCCGCCCAAATCAGGGAAATACTTTTCGGGGTCGGCAAAAAGTATGTCTTTGGCGTCTTTCAGCCGTTCTTCGTCCGTATCTTTTTTTACGGATGAGGCTATAACTTGCAAAGTGCTGTCAATTTCACTGTCGTCGTGTGTCAGATAAAGCAGAGCCTTTGGCAAGAATTTGTTGCTGAAAACATAAAGCTGCCTTGGAGAATATGAAAGGTTTATGATGTCGGTGTTGATAAGTTCCTCAAGGATGTCGATTTTGCTTGTATGATTGCAGCTTGGATTGAAATAGATAGTGCTGTTGTAATACCAATATGCGTATTTGCTGAATATCGAATGTAAAGGTATGGAATTGTTGATGTTCCAGAAATACGAGTCGCCTACAAGGATGAAGACCGGTCTGGTTGCTGTAGTGTCGTCGTCGACAGTCACATCAGCATAGTAGTTTGTGTTTGGCCGGATGGGACGCAGGAGGTTGAGCACGTCTTCAAGGTCTGTGTCGGGATGATGTGGCTTGTCTATGTATTTCTCGCCTATTGTATAGTTGTGCAGGTTTATGTCGGTTTTGTGCTCGATGTAACGCAAAATGCTGTCGAATGAATGCTCTGCTGCAATATACGTCCAATGCATGCCAGTCTTCGGGAACAAAGGATAGTCGGTCTTTTCCTTATGATACTCATAGTCTTTTTGCAAATCAATATAATTGATTCCGAGACTGTCGAACACCTGTGCAAAATAGTAAACTGCATGAAACGGCTTCATATATGGCCCCGGATTCTCAGGAAGATATTCGTTGAAAACGAATGTTTTTCCTGGTAGTAATGTGGTGAATATGAATGTGTTATATTCTTCCAAAATATTTTGGACCTTGTAAAGACGCAGCGCCTCTTGGTAAAACTGACGTTTCATGACCATAGTGTCGTTGGTGTAGTCGTAGGTGCCACTGATATAATAGTCACGCGCCTCACGTTTCCCGAAAAGCCAGTCGCTACGACCTATCACGACGGTTTTATTGCGCGTGGTACGGTAAAAATCCCAGAGATGTTGGTTGTATAAACGCAGCGAGAACTCTCGAAAACCGAAATTGGCACGGCAATAATTCTCGAAATCTCTCTGAAACGAGCTGTTGGCATAATTATTATAAGTCAGTTTGGGCATCTCGGTCTTGACCACAGCACCATTCAATGGTTTGATCTTTATGAAACCAGTCATGGTTTGGACAAAAATGAGAACCAAAACCGCTATCGTGATGACAAATAATATTTTATGAAAAACTTCTTTCATCAACTTATAATAATTACTGCAAAATTAAAGTTTTTTCCGATATGGAATGCCAAGATTTCTAAATATTTTGTACCTTTGCAAGAATTAATGAATATTATGATTATGAGATATTTAAAATACTTATTTTGTGCGATTGTCCTGGCTTTTACCTTGACGGGATGTGAAAAATCAAAGAATTGCAATGATTTGGGCTTTAATCCTATGGTGAATTTCCCGGAAGGCGACACCGTGGTGCTTGATATGGACCTGAAAAACGTTGTAAATCAAGGTATTGTGATTCCTTCGGTGAGACAATGCGATGACGGGATGTTTGTATTTGAATTTGACGGGAAGAAAAACTATTATTATAAGATTTTTTATCAGAATGAAAGCTATAAGTTCCCCAATAACAATGAGTTAAGCTATGAAAATTTTTATGGCAGTTGGGAGGATGTGAGCGTCGGATTCAAGAAGATCGAGAAAAACGGCAAGGTGGTCGATGCTGTGCGGATTGTTGGAAATCCTCGTGATGAGCGTCGTTTTTATGGACAGGACATGACCGAAAACCCGTATTCGGAAGAGAATATCGAGTCGATTATCAATAATATTAAAAATGTGCAGGAATGGTATCAGTCGGTGGTTGAGAAGGCGGCGGTGAACCGCAACAGCGTCGAGACACAGCTGCGTCTGGATGCCAAGTGGATAGTGGCATCGCAAATCAACAATGGCGACTGCAACAACCGTTGGAAACGCAACCCGCGCGTGGGCTGCTACTCGTTTATGCTCGTGGTGTGCGACGAAGAAGCGCTGAGCCATATCCCCGAATACGTGAAAAACATCGGTATGACTGACGAAAACGGCCGGTTTGTGAATCCGTATTCTTATTTTACCAATAAAAACATTAAAGGTGTCGACGTGATTGTCAGCGACCGCATTTTGAAGACCAGAGCCGTAATCACGCCTGAATATGGCTTGTACAACGATGTTACCGCCTCTACCGATTCGATTTATTCCGACGCACTGTTTGAGCAGTTTTTCAGCGATGTGAGCCGTCAGTATTGCTTGCGCAACATCCCTGTGATTCAAGACGTTGTCAGTGATGAGAACCCGTACACACGCGCTCAGTACGAGGCCAACAAGACACGTTTCGACAGCACGCAGCTGCTCTACGACTGGCCGGTGGTGAGCGACACTCCCGGAAAGACCGTCATGATTGACAAAAACGACAACAGCATCGTCTTGATAAATCCAGGCAACGACGACATCAATAATCTGAAGAAAGAATCGACAGGCATACGTACGCGACTGGGCTTCACCTATGGCAAATTCCGTGGCAAAATCAAGTTCCCGGTCATGCTCAACGACGAAAACATCTGGGACGGACTCACCAATGCGTTCTGGCTCATTCACCAGGCTAGCCATGAATGGAACAACCGACGCCCGAGCAAGACAGGATATGTCAGAAAAGAGAGCATGAGCCTTGACCCTGAACGCTTTACAGAGTATTACTACTCGGAAATCGACATCGAGATAGCTAAAGCATCGAAGTTTTGGCCTAAACAATACTATAAAGAATGGGAGCGTGGCTCGAAAGTCGAAGACGCGACTCTCAACAGCGACGTGATCTTCGGATGCACCAACTGGGATATGGCATGTCGCGACCCCAGAAAATATGACGCTGGCGTGTTCCGTATGCCATACGGCAACGGCACCTACGAGGCGATGCGCTGGAACCCTGTGATGCAGGCCATGACAATAAGAACGCCGATAAGCAACGATGTCTTTAAAAACGACTACTATTATTATGAGATTGACTGGGAGCCCACATCCATCACCTGGAGGCTAGGACCATCGCCCGACAACATGACGGTGGTGGGATATATGTGCGACGACTACTCCAGCATTCCTGACAACCAGATGCTCTGCATCGTCACCCAAGAGTATCATTACTCGGAATGGTGGGCGCCGGTGGTGTTCTGGCAAGGCCTGATACCTTATAATAAAACCGATATCGAAGGAAAAGTTTTTGAAATTGTGATAGAATAGTTTGAGATGAAAAATTTTGCCAAATACGGACTCTTGTGGCTTTCGCTGGCATTTGTGCTGCGGATAGTGTTCTTTTTTATGCTTAAAATAGCCGGAACCGTGGGCTGGCCTGCGTTTCTGACAATACTCTCGGGCGTGTATTTCGATATCACTGTGGTGTTTTTTGTGGATGCTATATTGTTGGTGCCGTATCTGGTGCTCGATTATTTTCTACCTAAGACGACACGAGTGCTCTCGATGGTTTTCATCACGCTCTACGTGGTGGTCTACTGTTGCCTGATGGGCTATTATGCCAACGTGACGCAGCCCCTCGACCGTGTGTTTTTCATCTATTCGCCCGAAGAACTGTACAACATTGTGGTCTCTTCGGTGAAGTTCTCTTTCTGGCCCCTGTTTGGCGTGCTGGCGGCGGTTGTCGCGTATTCGTTGCTGCTCCGCTTCTGGAACCGAAAGGTGAATATTGCGCCGTGGCTTGCCGGCTCATACACCGCCATCGTGATTCTGTTTGTGATATTCTTTAATTATAAATCGCTGATAACCAAGGAAAAACATTACAAATCGCATCAGGATTACTGTATGGCTGTGAATCAGATTGCATACACAGTCAACGATTTTTACCAGTATCACCTGCAAAATCAAGAGGAAGACTATAGCACATACGATGAAAACGTGCTCAAAGACGCGGTGGAGTATCAGAGCCGTTTCCCGAATTACAACTACGTCGATATACATTATCCGTTCTTGCGCGCTAACGACGACCCTGATGTCTTGGGCGGATTTCTCAACCGAACCACCGACGGCAAAGCTCCTGACTTTGTGTTTCTTATCGTCGAGAGCCTCGGTCAGCGTTTGAGTTCCTCGAATCCGAAGATGTCGTTCACCCCATTCCTCGACAGCTTGAAAAAAGAGAGTCTTTACTGGCCTAACTGTCTGGCACTTGCCGAGCGTACATTCGGCGTGGTGCCCAACGTGTTCTCATCGGCACCTTACGATAAGCTTGGCTTTGCGCGTGTCTGGTGGCCCATCCCTGATCATAACTCCATCCTTAAAGATATGTCGAAAAACGGTTATTCGCTGTCGTTTTATTATGGCGGAAATGCCGCTTTCGACGGGCAAGACACCTATTTCGAAGCCAACGGAGTGGGTTATCTGATGAATCCTCAGGAGGCCGACTTCGATCAGGAAAACAAAGAAGAGATGAAAAACAACCAAAGTTGGGGCATGTACGACAGAGATATGTTCAATGCAGCAATCAAGCATCGTGACACGGTGCCGCGCAACCGTCCCAACACTGATATTTACATAACTTTGTCGACACACGAACCGTTTTATTTCAAAGGTCAGGAGCCATATATCAAACGTGTGAAAAAGATGCTTGCCGAGACGACGGAATTTGGTCCTGGTGAGAAAGATTATGTCACGAAAAACGACTATATGTACGCCACATATCTGTATGCTGATGATTGTATAAAAGAGCTTTTCGATTATTACAAGACATTGCCTGAGTTTGAAAATACGGTGTTTGTCATAGTCGGCGACCACCGCACGGGCTGCGTGCTGGTGAACTCAAACCCGATGCTGGTGTATAACGTGCCGCTGATAATCTATTCGCCTTTGGTGAAAACGCCAAAAACGTTCAAAGGCGTAGTGACACATCATGACATTGCGCCTACATTAGATGCTTATTTGCATAGCAACTATGAATTTCAAGTTGATAGCGAATGCCATTGGCTCGGCACCTCGCTTGACACATCGTCGGTGTACCGTTGCAACCAGTCGGTGGCGTTTATGCGCAACAACAGGGATGTGGTGCAGTATCTGCACAAAAACTACATGCTCGACCGCGAACGTATCTATGTCGTTGACTCCACGCTTTACGCCGATGAGATTGACGACGATTCGATAAAAAACCAGATGAAAGAGTATCTGCGACAGTATAAAAATATCGACTGGTACGCCACCCGTAATGATTTTCTGCTGAAAAAACCGGATAATCTCAATGTCTTGCTGGTGACCGAGAAAGATGCCACGGTCTCAGCCGAAGCTGCCGAAAGAGGCGCTATCACACTCGAAGAACCTGTCATTTTTGACCGTAATTATGAAAAAGTGTACATCGAACTCTCGTTCGACTACAAAATCAAGAACAACGCCGACCCGAATGAGACATTTGTGGTATGTAAGATTAACGATAATAAAGGTAACTCGTTGTTATACAAATCATTCCGTTTTTCGGAGATGAGTTCTAAGTCTGCCGGCGGATACAAATTCTTTAAAGCGAGGACCACTTTCTTCCTTAACGGAAAAAATATTGTCGACCTGCCGATGTATATGAGGCTTTTCTCGGCCGAAAAGCTTGAAATAGAATACAAAGACTTGAAAATCAAGGTCGAAGGCTTGCCTAATAATACTTTTTAACGGCCTCTGCTACATTGTCACCGATGCTTCGCCGTCCTGCCTCGGTGTAATGCTCGGTGGTGAAGGTGCGGTCGATGAAATACTGATCGGGAACAGCCTCGAGGTTGTCGACCACGGTGACGTTCTCCAGGTTGCCGTATCTGTTGACGAGATAATCGCGATTTTGACGCATCAAAAACACCAGATCATTGCCGAGAAGGTTCTGCGCCTGCTCGGTATTTTCAGCTAAGATATTGAAAATCAGGTTCCAGCCGCGTTGTCTGGCCAATTCCACAATGTTGTCAAAATCCTTCACCCGAGGGTTGTCATCGTGAATCTGGAAGGCATATTGCTGGATGAATGTGATTGCCAACAGCGTCTTCTCCTGGTTGCGCGTGCCGTCGGCATTCATTATGCCTTTTCTGTTGGTGTTGTAGTCCCACTCGTAGTTGGTGTGATACTCGAAATTATAAGGAAACACTAGGGTGTCGTGGTTGCGGTGATATACTCTATGCTCGGCACGTTCGGCATTTGTCGACATGTCGTAGGCTTTGAATGCCAGCTTGAAGCGGTTCACGAGCGGTGGGTTGTCTTTCAGGAGCACCAGTTGTTTCTGAATCGGAGTCTCGAGGTTCGACTCAATCCAGTTGTACCCGAATGAACGCAGGTTCATAGTCACTATGACGGTCTCCACCGGCGAGTCGTCGGGGATATGTTTGAGCAGGTAGTAGTACACCTCGGCATGCGACGCGTCTTTTGTAATGTCGCCGCAGCGCATCTCGGGGAATTGGTCGAAGATGAAGTCGCTGATTTTACGCCTGTCCTTGTCAGCCCACGCAAAGGTGTGGTTCGACGACTCGCCGGTGTACACCATCGCGCAGCTGTCGTGGGCGATATTCCACGCGAGCTGCACCTCGTCGGAGTGTTTCAAAAGGTCGTTTTTAAAGAAAAACTTTCCGTAAATCCAATTCATCAGAACCAGAAGTGCGGCGAGCAGGGCGAATTTATATAAAAGCTTCTTCATGGCAATCAGAATTGGAAATAAATAAACGGGAAATTATTGACACTCGAGCAGGCTATTATCATGAAAATCAATACGAAATAGATGGCCCAACGCACAACGGCCGGACGCTTGTCGCACCATCTGTCGAAGCGACTGTTAAACAGCAGTATGTCCATCACGATGAACAGCCCGAGGTAAACCCATATGCTGCTTTCGATGCCGAGATGTTCGGTCACGCCGAAATTGTTGAACAGCGCCTGGAACAGCTCGCTGATGTTGGCGAAGCTGGTGGCGCGGAATATCGACCAAAATAGCGTCACAAGTAGGAACGTCTTGGCAATCTTGAAGCCGTCGACGATGATTTTTTCCAGTCGGCCTCTGTTTTCCTTTTCAGGAATATGATTCAAAATGGCTTTTTCGACGATGTGAAGCAAGCCGTGAGCCGCACCCCAGATGAGGAAGTTCCACGCCGCGCCATGCCATATTCCGCTTAGGATAAACACCACCATGATGTTGTAGGCCCAACGACCGAACTTCACGCGACTGCCGCCCAACGGGAAGTAAACATAGTCGCGGAACCACGTCGAGAGCGAGATGTGCCAGCGATGCCAGAACTCGGCGATGCTCTTCGAGAGATAAGGCGTGTTAAAGTTGTCGCTGATGCAGAACCCCATGAGCTTGGCGCTTCCCAACGCTATGGTCGAATAGCCGAAGAAGTCGCCATAGATCTGGAATGAATAGAAAAACATCCCGATGAGGATATCCCAAGAGCTGTATTTGCCTGGATCGGCATAAATCATGTCGACGTAGGCGCCCACGTTGTCGGCCACCACCATCTTGATGAAAAGTCCGAAGATGATGAGTCGGAAACCCTTGGAAATATTATCGTATTCAAATTTTTTCTCTTCGTGGAGCTGCCGCAGGAGGTTGCCTGGACGTTCGATAGGGCCGGTGACGAGCTGAGGGAAAAACATCACGTAAAGCGAGTAAATCCCGAAGTTACGCTCGGCTTTCTGGTTGCCGCGATACACCTCGATAACGTAACTCATGCTCTGGAAGGTGTGAAACGAGAGACCTATCGGCAATATCAAATCGACAGTGGTGTTGACGTTAAGGCTTAAAGCTTGGCATAGTGCGACAAAATTGTCGTTAACGAATCCGAGATATTTGAAAATGAAAAGCACCAAGCAGGTGGAGACTATGCTTATTACAAAATAACGTTTCTTAAGTTTGTGATTATCAGCATGTTTCTCCATTAAAATACCAGCCGAATAATCGATTATTATCGTACCGAGAAGTATCAGGATATAGGCTGGGACAAACCACATATAAAACGTGCAGCTGGCGACCAAGAGCATCATCCAGCGATACCTTTGCGGCAGCAGATAAAACAGCATCACCACAATGGGTAAAAAGATGACATATTCTATGGAATTGAAGAGCACGCTTTATATTTTTTGCAAAATTATGAAAAAATATCAATAAAGTTTAGTCAAAAATGACTATTTTTGCAAACTAATTTCTCCCCGTCATTTCGACCTGAGCGAAGCGGAGTGGAGACCTGAGCGAAGCGAAAGCATTCGCCAAGGCGAATAAATCTCATAAAAAAGAAAATAATATTATCAAAATATGAAGGAAGATTTCGTAGAAGAATTGCGCTGGCGCGGAATGTTGAACAACATGACACCAGGCACAGAAGAACAGTTGAAGAAAGAAATGACCACGGCTTACTTGGGCATCGACCCCACCGCCGACTCGCTGCATATCGGACACCTCTGCGGCATCATGATGTTGCGTCATTTCCAAGCTGCAGGGCATAAACCTCTAGCGCTCCTCGGCGGTGCCACCGGCATGATTGGCGACCCGTCGGGCAAGTCGGCTGAGCGTAACCTGTTGAACGATGAGACTTTACAGCATAACCAGGCTTGCATCAAGAAGCAGCTGGCTAAGTTCTTGGATTTCGACAGCGACAAACCGAATAAGGCCGAACTCGTCAACAACTACGACTGGATGAAGGATTACACCTTCCTGCATTTCATCCGTGACATCGGCAAGCACATCACCGTCAACTACATGATGGCGAAGGATTCGGTGAAGAAACGTTTCAACGGCGAAGGCGAAGGCATGTCGTTCACAGAGTTCAGCTACCAACTCGTGCAGGGCTACGACTTCCTCTATCTCTTTGAACATAAAAACTGCAAACTGCAGATGGGTGGCTCCGACCAGTGGGGTAACATCACCACCGGCACAGAGCTCATCCGCCGCAAACTCGGCGCCGACAAAGAAGCATTTGCCTTGACTTGCAACCTCATCACCAAGGCTGATGGCGGCAAGTTCGGCAAGACCGAGAAAGGTAACATCTGGCTCGACCCTGAGAAGACCTCGCCGTATGCGTTCTACCAGTTCTGGATGAACTGCACCGACGAAGATGCAGCTCGCTACATTAAGATCTTCACCCTGCTCAGCAAGGAAGAGATCGACGCTCTTATCGCTCGTCACACTGCCGAGCCGCATCTCCGCGAGCTGCAGCGCACGCTGGCGCGCGAACTGACATTGGTCGTCCACTCGAAAGAAGATCTCGAGATGGCCGAAGAAGCCACACAGATCCTCTTCGGAAAAGGCACAGCCGAGGCATTGCATAAGTTCGATGAGGCCACATTGTTGAGCATCTTCGACGGAGTGCCACAGGCTAACTTCTCAAAGGATGCGTTGAGCGCAGGCGTCGGCATCGTCGACTTCCTAGTACAGACAGGAGTGTTTCCGTCGAAGGGCGAGGCTCGTAAGATGGTCCAGGGCAACGGCGTGTCGGTCAACAAAGACAAGGTGACCGAGCAGAAGACCGTCGGCACTGCTGACCTCCTCAACGGCAAATACATCCTAGTGCAGAAAGGCAAGAAGAACTATTACTTAATAGTCTGCGAATAATGTATTGGATTTTCCTGATTCCTACGCTGTTTCTCGTCCTGTTGGCCTTTGCGGCGATAGGAATCAAGGCTATTGTGAAGAAAAACGGCAAATTCGAACGCAAATGCGCTCACTCACTCGACCCTGATGCAAAATGCGTCTGCGGTGGTGACGAAACTCAGTGTCCCAACCACTCAGATTGAATCATATTGTCATTATCGACATATATAAAATACGCCTCGACATCTTGGTTTTCAAGCAGTTCCGAGGCTTTTTCTTTGCCTACGAGCATGCAGATAGTGGTCAGACAGTCGGCCCACGAGGCATTGTCGGCTATGACGGTGGCGCTCAAGAGATTGTGCTCGACAGGATATCCCGTCTTCGGATCGATGCTGTGCGAGTAACGGACGCCATCTTTTTCAATGTATTTCCTGTAGTTTCCAGAAGTCACAATGCCTTTGTCCTTGAGGTTAATCTTGATTTGCACTGAGCGCTCTGAATCGTAGTTTTCGGCCGGTTTTTCAATTCCGATGGTCCACATTTCGCCATTCGGCTTTGTTCCGCGAGCCATAATCTCGCCCCCGACATCGACCAAATAGTTACAAATTCCTTTGGTTTCCAGGAACTTACCAATCAAATCGGTGGTGTAGCCTTGTGCCACGGCGTTGAAATCCAATGTCATATTGGGGTTGGCTTTCACGACTTTATTATCGATGATTTCAACTTTGTGATAATCAACGAGTTGGCGTATTGAATCGACCATCTCGGGAGTCATTTCGAGTTCTTTTTTGTAATGAAAACCCCAAGCCGAGACCAACGGACCGATGGTTGCATCGAAGGCGCCGTCGGAAAACTCCGAAGCCTTCCGCGCCCACTCGAAATTATCCTTAAATATCTGATTTACAACGACATCTTCATTCCGATTCACCTTTCTGATAATAGAATTTTCATTCCAAAGCGACACCGAATTGTCTACTTCCCTGAAAATCGAGTCAAAATCCGCCTCAAAATGCCTATTTTCTTCATCAAAATAGGTAATCGAGAAATACGACCCCTGCGTCACGCCTGAATAATTGATTTTCTGCGGTTGCTTACTACAAGAAATCAATATAACACCTAGAACTATATATAAAACTCTCTTCATCAGTGCGATTTAATCGAAGTATATCCTATCAGTTTATCATAATTTTGAATCGGATCAAACAAATAAACAAAAACATGATAAACATTATTCGTTTCCCAAAAATCGCCATTAACCGGCGCCACCGAAGTGATACCAGTGGCGTTGTCCTTCACGGCATACATATAATCGCAATAGCCTTGTTTCAGCAGCAATCCCTTCTGATAACCGCGAAGCTGCGGATTGTATTCCATCTTCGCATTTTCATCCAAACGCCAGTCTGTAATAGCACCGATGATATAAACATCTTTGTCAATCATGTATTGTGGCCACTGCAGGAAAAAATCAACCATGGCGTAGTCGGCTTCGTTAGCGGCGTTAAGATTATCGCGCTCCAGATAGATATATTTTTCGCCATACAAATCCTCATCGTCGATGTAGTTATGCACGCTGCGTTTCGCATCGGCATAAAGCGTCACTACGTAATAATCCTCCTCGCGGTACACGCTTCTGGTCTTCTCCGGACGGTTGTCGAAATTGCTTGTATTTATCCTAAGGAATTGATTACCAGACTCAAACACTGTCTTCGGATTGTTGGTATACGACAATTTCTCAGGATAAACATATGTCGGCTTCAGTCCGAAAACGGCATTGTCCCAGCGACCGTTCTGCTGTATTGTGACGTTGGAATACTGGTCGGCACGCGAGTTGAACATGTCAGGATAGCTTATCTCAAGATCGATTTCCTGTTTGTTGTCGCCAAGATTCAAATCATAAGGATAACGCGGCACCGCGGCACGAATCTGAGATATGTCGTGCACGACATAAAATCTGCGGGTGAAGTAGATATCATTGGGGTTTTCGCCAGTCACGACGAGTAAGTAGTTGCCCGATATCTTCGGCATCATGTCGGTGGTGGGGAAGAGCAGGTCGTAATGAACATAATTCACAAAAGTGTTGACCGAAAAGGAAAACTGGTCGATTTCCTCCTGAAAATAACCGTTGAGATATTCATTTTTCGGCAAATCGGTCGGCCGCCATTGGTTGTCGCAATGCACGAAAGTGTAGTAAAGATAAGGTGCGTCGTCGGTAAGTAGGTCGAACTGCAGATGCAGCTGCTCCTTCATATTGTTGAGGTAAATTATCGGCTTGTCGAGCTCAAAATCCTTCGGATGAAGTAACACTGTCTGCACCTCGTCCTTGTAGTTTATGTCGCCAAACGATTTCAAGTTCTGTCCCGAAACGTTTATTACAAAAACTAACAATATGATTATCAATGACTTAAATCTCATTCAATTATAATTTTATTTTTTGTAAAATTAATAATTTTAGAATAACCATTTTTATAAACGGAAATTTTTTAATTTTGTTACATATTTTAGTTATGGACAGAAAAACATTATTTGTTAATGTGATCTTGCCGCTGCCTGTACCAGGCACGTTTTCCTATCGTGTCCCGATGGAACTGAACGACAGCGTGAAGGTCGGACAGCGCGCCGTGGTGCAGTTCGGCCGCACAAAGATTATGTCCGGACTGATAAGCGAAGTGACGGAGAAAGTGCCTGATTTTGAGCAAGTTAAGTATATCCTTGGCATTCTTGACGAGAATCCTGTCGTCAACCGGCTACAGCTGAAATTCTGGCAGTGGATTTGCGATTATTACCTCTGCTACGAAGGCGAGGTGATGCAGGCTGCTCTTCCTTCGGCCATGAAGCTCTCGAGCGAGTCGAAGATAAAGCTTTCCGACGAGTTTGAACTCGACACCATGGCACTCAACGACTTCGAATATCTCATAGTAGAGGCTCTGCAGGTGCAGCCTAAGCTGACGATTAGCGAGGTGAGCAAGATCATCGGCTACAAAAAGGTGATGCCGCTCATCAAGACGATGATCGAGAAGAAGATTGTGGTGATGGAGGAGGAGCTCGATGCTAAATTCAAGGCAAAATACGAGCGTTTTGTGGCACTTGCTGAGGAATATCATAGCGATGAGAAGATGCATGAGCTCATGGACGAGCTCACCAAGCGAGCCTACAAACAGCTCGAGGTGGTGATGTCGTTCTTCGTCCTTGGCGGCGATGCCGAGCACGACATCATCGCATCCGAAGTTCTCGCTAAATCCAATGCCAACAGCACCGTCCTGAAGGCTCTCGTCAACAAAGGAGTGTTTAAGGTCTACCAAAAACGTGTCAGCCGACTCAAGAGTTTCAACGCCCTGACCGACGTTGACACGATAAAACTCACTGATAAACAACAAGTTGCATTCGACGAGATTCATCAAGGCTTCGTCGACAGCAAGCCCGTGCTTCTGCATGGCGTTACCTCATCGGGAAAGACCGAGATCTACATAAAACTGATTCAGGAAGCGCTCGACAAAGGCCGTCAGGTGCTGTATCTGCTGCCCGAGATAGCCCTTACCGAACAGATTATCAACCGTTTGAAGAAATATTTCGGCGACAAAGTCGGCGTTTATCATTCGCGCTATAGCGACATGGAACGCGTCGAGATCTGGGAGCAGGTTTTGGAGTTTGAAAAGACGCAAAGCTCTAAGTATCAGGTGATTATAGGCTCGCGTTCGGCCATCTTGCTGCCGTTCTCAAACCTCGGACTCATCATCGTCGACGAGGAGCACGACACCTCGTTCAAGCAGATTGACCCTGCGCCGCGTTACAACGCCCGCGACCTCAGCATGATCCTCGGCCGTTTTCATAACGCCGACGTCATCCTTGGCTCCGCCACGCCGTCGTTCGAGAGTTACTACAACGCTCGGCAGGGCCGTTACCACCTCGTCTCGCTCACACAACGCTTCGGAGGCGTCGAAATGCCCGAGATCATAGTCGACGACATGCGCATCGAGCGCAAACGTAAACTCATGCAGGCCAACTTCGGCAGCGTGCTCGTCGACGCCATGCGCGGCACCCTGGCCGACAAAAACCAGGTGATACTCTTCCAAAACCGCCGTGGCTTCTCGCTACGCCTCGAATGCGGCGTCTGTCACTGGGTGCCGCAGTGCATCAACTGCGACGTGTCGATGACTTACCATAAGTCGCAGAACATCATGAAATGCCACTACTGCGGCTACACGATGGCTGTCCCGTCCGAATGCCCCTCATGTCATAGCACCGACCTTAAGATGCATGGCTTCGGTACGGAACGAGTCGAGGAAGACCTTTCTTCCGTCATTCCCGAGGCTCGCTGCGCTCGCCTCGACCTCGACACCACGAGGTCGAAAAACAGCTACCAAAACATCCTCGATAGCTTTAAAAACCGCGAGACCGATGTGCTCGTGGGCACTCAGATGGTAACGAAAGGCCTCGACTTCGACTGCGTGAAGACGGTGGGAATACTCGATGCCGACAACATGCTCTCATTCCCCGATTTCAGGGCTTTCGAACGCAGCTTCCAGCTCATGGAACAGGTCAGCGGTCGAGCGGGCAGAAAAGGGGAGAAGGGTAAGGTCATCATCCAGACGTACCAGCCCACACATCCGGTGATCCTCAACGTCGTCAACCACGACTACGTGCGCTTCTACGAGGAACAGATGCCAATCCGCAGGCAGTTCTGCTATCCGCCGTATTATCGCTTGATAATGATTAAGTTACGTCATTCCGACTATAACAAACTCAACACCGCAGCCGAGTCGTTCGCCAAGCGGCTGCGTCCAGTGTTCAAAAACAACCTCCTCGGCCCCGAATACCCCGTGGTGTCGAGGGTCAAAAATCAATACATCAAACAAATCCTCATCAAGTTCGACCGCAACGACAACTCGATGAAAATCAAGGATTTGATAAAAACTGAAATCGAATCGTTCAAACGAAACAACGATTTCAAAGCAGTCAACGTCTCCATCGACGTCGACCCAATATAAAAAATGTAGAGACGTCATATTATGGCGTCTCTACAAATTATTACCCTATGACCAGGTTTCTATTCTCCTTTTCGTGTCGAATAGCTGATACGGAATGCACCGCATTTACGCAGTTCTTGCTTCACGTCGGTGACCAATCCCATTCTCACCTCCTCATGAATCTTGAGTGATGTGGTGAGTTTCTGACGGTCAGCCTCGGCGCGGTCCATACGTTCCTGTTCGACAAACGGAATAATGTCGTCGATACGTGCGTATGAGTCGTTGAGCTGCAAACGTGGTTCTGTACCATAGAGTTTGGTATTCGTCGGAGGTCCGATGTAGATGAAACTCACGAGTGATTTCTTCTCGAGTTTCTGGACTTCCGTCGCTGCTGGTAATTTCATCTTGACTTTCAATGTGGTCTCGCGCATTGAGGTTGTAACCATGAAGAAGAAAATCAACATGAAGATAATGTCAGGCATTGATCCGGTTGAGATAGCCGGAACTTCTTTTGATCCACCTTTTCTGAATTTTGCCATAATCGTCTCTCCTATTATTTGATTTCTTCAGGTTCAGCCTCTGAGATACGCACAGGAACAGCCTTGTTGACGGCATCGACCTTGTCTTTGTCGGTCATGTCGTTATAATGCTGCTTGAAGTATGTCATTGCGACCTCTTCCCTGAGTTCATTGAAAGCTTTTGCCAATTCATTTTGAACTGCAATGTACATCTGATATGAAGTACCGCGGTCATTCTTAAGTGATACGACGCCTTTGTTGGTCATGAAGTTGCCAATCATATCGATTTCCTTGACTTCGACTTCAGGAGCCTTCTCATCATTCGGTTTAGGAGTGATGAAATCTCTTGTCTTGTCCTTCAAATCGGCAATGTCGCAAGGTTTTCCATTAACCATCAACTTGTCGTACTTATTGATCATGACGTTCAAAATGTTTCTTTCTTTCACTTTGACATCCATGTCGGGGTTTTCTACTGGTGGTGGCAGACGACGGAAGATACCGCTGTCAGTGTCCATCGTAGTGGTAACGAGGAAGAATATCAACAGCAAGAAAGAGATATCAGCCATTGAACTGGCGTTGATTTCCGGTACTTTCTTTTTCTTACGGGCCATGATAAATTCCTTCCTTATTATTTATTAATGAGTTTCGATACTGCTGAATAGATTACAGCTGCGATTGTGCCGCCTACAACAATGTATGTGAATACCATGAAGAAGTCGACGAAGGACTCAGTGCCTTTTGTCACTCCCATTGATTCAAGATACTCCACAGGAAGTGTTGCGCCTTTTGATAACAGCAATGCGATGATGGCAAGGACTGCTACGATAGCCACAACAAAACCAATTGATTTTACACTCTTTGGATTGATGATAATCCCATAGATAGGTGCAAACAAAATCGCAACCACAGTCAATCCAAGCATGCAATATGCAAAGCCCATGAATGTTCCGACGCTTGACTCACCACCGATGATGGTAAGGATACCGAAGACGACGTTGAGAACCATCAAGGCTATCAGCACATATTTGCAATATTTTGTTAATTTGTCGACCATGATTCTTGTTTTGTTAGATTAGTTTTTCTTTGAATAAGCGTGGAGCATGTCCATGAATGTGATTGAAGAATCTTCCATATCGTTGACGATACCTTCGATCTTGTTAAGGATGAAGTTGTAGCAGATCTGGAGGATAACAGCGACGATAAGACCGAACACGGTTGTCAACAAAGCGACCTTCATACCGCCTGCAACAACTGTTGGGCTGATGTCACCTGCTGCTGCGATAGCATCGAATGCAGCGATCATACCGATAACAGTACCCATAAATCCCAACATAGGTCCTAATGCGATGAACAATGAAATCCAGCTTGCGCCGCTCTCAAGGTTACCTGTCATAACTGAACCGTATGAAACGATTGATTTTTCAACTTCTTCAAGACCTTCGTTGTAACGCATCAAACCTTGGTAGAAGATGCCGGCGATAGGACCGCGTGTGTCACGGCAGAGATCCTTTGCCTTCTCAATACCACCCTTGTTCAAAGTTTCTTCTAACTCAACAAGAAGCTTCTTGGTGTTTGTTGTGCTTAATGTCAAATAAATGATTCTCTCGATTGACACTGCGAGACCGAGTACCAAAATCAAAAGGATGATGCTCATGAACTCCCAGCCACCATCGATGAACTGTTTCTTCAAAACCTCGTGGAATGTTGGATCTGCAACCTCTTCTGTTTCCATTGTGGTTGTAGCGACTGTCTCAGCTGGTTCTTCTGCTGGTGCAGCAGCCTCGACTTGTTCTGTCTGTTCCTCAACAGGTTGTGCATTTTCTTCTTGTGCAAGAAGGTAGTTGCTGATTCCAAATGTCAAAAAACCGGCAACTGTCAGTAAAGCAATTAATTTTTTCATGATTTGAATTTTGAATTACTACTTTTTAATTTGTTAATATTTATTTTAATTTCAATTTTTAATTTTCAATAACCTATAACCAATAACCTATAACCATTTTCACTGCGGAGAGAGCGGGATTCGAACCCGCGGTACCCTTTTGAAGTACACACACTTTCCAGGCGTGCTCCTTAAACCACTCGGACATCTCTCCCGGGGATTTTTTCTACTCCACAAAAAATCGTGTCAAAATTACAAAATTTTTCTTTTTAAATAACAAGAAATTTATGACAATATTTCATTTTTTTTAAAAAAAGAATTAAAGCGTAACATTTTCAATATTTTACAGCTCTAAACTCTACACTCTAAACTCTAAACTCTACACTGATCACACTGTCATCTCACCACGTAGCGGTGTCTGCAGATATCTCTTGATTTCCCTGCGCCCCATCTGCGTGCCCAACAAGTACATCATCTTCGCCAAGGCCGACTCAGTTGTGATGTCGTAACCGCTGATAACGCCAATGTTTGTGAGATCTAAGCTCGTCTCGTAACGTCCCATCTCCACCGATCCCGACTTGCACTGTGTCACGTTGTAGATGATGAGCCCCTTCTTGATGGCTTCGGCCAGCTCGTCGAGGAACCATTCCGAAGTAGGCGCGTTGCCCGATCCGAAAGTCTCCATGATGAGTCCCTTCATGCCCGGCGTGTTCAATATGTGTTTTACGTAATTGTGAGTGATTCCTGGGAAAAGCTTCAAAATGCCCACGTTGGTGTTGAACTGCTTGTGGACAATGAGCGGCCTGCCCGTCGGCTCCATGATGAACTCACGGTTGTACTTGATCTTGATGCCCACATCAGCCAAGGTAGGGTAGTTGCCCGACGAGAAAGCGTTGAAGTTCTCGGCGTTGAACTTCGTCGACCTGTTGCCTCTAAGTAAATGATTCTCAAAGAGTATGCACACCTCCGGAACACTCGGCTCGCCATCCATCTTCGAGGCGGCAATCTCTACCGAAGTTATGAAGTTCTCGCGCGCGTCGCTGCGGACCATGCCCATCGGCAGCTGCGAGCCGGTGAAGATGATAGGCTTGGCAAGGTTTTCAAGCATGAAACTCAATGCCGAGGCACTGTAAGCCATGGTGTCGGAGCCGTGCAAAACCACGAAACCGTCATATTTCTCGTAGTTTTCCTCAATCTTTTCGGCCAGCTCGACCCACACCTCAGGCGTCATGTTCGACGAGTCGATGAGATGCTCAAACGAATACATGTCGATGGTGTAATCGAGAGTGCGAAGCACTGGCAAGTGCTCGTAAATATTGCCGAAGTTAAAAGGCACCAGACTCCCGGTCTTCTGGTCTTTCATCATTCCTATCGTGCCACCTGTGTAAAGCACTAAAATCTTTGGTCTTCTCATAATATTATGTTTGTTGCTCCGAGTTTATCCATGTCATTCCGAGCATCGTAGATGCGAGGAATCTCCTTATAACTTGAACAATCTCTTAGCATTTTCCGTTGTCTTGTTTATTATTTCTTCGGTTGTCAAACCGTATATTTCGGCGATTTTCTCCGCTGTCTTGACGATGTATGCCGGCTCGTTGCGCTGTCCGCGGTACGGAACAGGAGGCAAGTAAGGGTCGTCGGTCTCCAAAACGATTCTTTCCATCGGGATTTCGGGCAAAAAGTCCTTCACGGCGCAGTTTTTATAGGTGATGACGCCGCCGAGCCCGAGATGGAACCCGTAGGAGAGGGCCGTTTTTGCCTCATCGAGTGTGCCGTTGAAACAATGCATCACGCCAGCGAGGCGGCCGTCTTGCTCGTGGTCAAGGATTTTAAACATCTCTTGAAAAGCGTTGCGAGTGTGAATAGACACTGGCAATCCCAACTCCTTCGCCCATTGCAGCTGCTCGCTCAACACCTCAATCTGCTCTTTCTTGAACGTATCGTCCCAGTAAAAATCCAAACCGATTTCCCCAATTCCCACAACAGCACCGCTGTCATTCCGAGCGCAGCGAGGAACCTCATTTTCAATCACAGCCAGCTTCGTCTTATAATCCTCTCTCACCTCCTCCGGATGCAATCCCATCATAACTCTCACATTATCAGGATGTTGCTCGTAAAACCGCATCATCGGCGCTATGCTTCTTTCATCGCAGTTCGGCAGCAACAGCATCGTCACACCGGCCTCCATCGCACGCTGAAAAGCTTCTTCTCTGTCGAAGTCGAAGGCTCCGTCGTAGATGTGGCTATGTGTGTTGATAATCATAGTGTTACGTTAGTAAAGGAAGTTGTCGTATGGGTATCTGATGGCGTGCATGTCGCGAATCTCAGCGTAAAGCAGGTCTCTAAACTCCTGATAATGAGTCTTTTCCGCCGCCGAGATGAAAATACAAGGCTTGCCCTTCGCCATCCAGGTCTTCTTCCAGTCGTCCAAAGTGTAGTTTTTCTTGGTGATTGGCGTCAAATCATCGGCGTCCTTCTCTTCATAATGATAAGCGTCGATCTTGTTGAACACCATTATCACTTTTTTGTCGCCTGCGCCTATGTCGGTCAAGGTCTGGTTCACTGTCTCAATCTGTGACTCGAAATCAGGATGCGAAATGTCTACAACATGCAGCAAAATATCGGATTCCCGCACCTCGTCGAGGGTCGATTTGAACGATTCAACCAGCTGTGTCGGCAGTTTTCTGATGAAACCTACGGTATCTGACAGCAAAAACGGCAGATTTTCAATCACCACCTTCCTCACCGTGGTGTCCAAAGTGGCGAAAAGCTTGTTTTCGGCAAACACATCGCTCTTGCTGAGCATGTTCATTATCGTCGACTTGCCCACGTTGGTGTATCCGACGAGCGCCACGCGTACCATCTGCTGACGGTTTTTGCGCTGCACCGACTTCTGCATGTCGATCTCTTCGAGTTTCTCCTTCAGCGAAGCGATTTTATTACGGATAATCTTACGGTCGGTCTCGATCTGCGTCTCACCCGGACCTCTCATGCCGATACCGCCTCGCTGACGCTCCAAGTGTGTCCACATCCTGGTCAGACGAGGCAACATGTATTGATACTGAGCGAGTTCCACCTGCGTCTTGGCGTAGGCGGTCTTCGCATTCTTGGCAAAAATGTCGAGGATGAGGTTGGTTCTATCCAAGATGCGGCACTCGAGTTCGTTTTCAAGGTTTCTTATCTGCGTGGCGCTCAACTCATCGTCGAAAATCGCCATGTCGATCTCTTCCGCCTTGATATATTGCTTCAGCTCTTCGAGCTTGCCCGTTCCCAGATATGTTACGCTGTTCGGACGATCCAAAGGCTGTACGAAACGTCCCACGGCAACGCCTCCGGCTGTCTCCAAAAGAAACTCCAGCTCGTCGAGGTATTCCTCCGTGCGCTCACGGTTTTGCTCGTAGGTGCTCACTGCCACCAAAACCGCACGTTCCTGTTTCTGCTCGTGTTCTATCATTAGAATGGCTTAAATCCAATGATTTCTCTGACTTCTTTGATGGTCTTTCTCGCGCTTTCTCTAGCTTTTTCAGCTCCCATGCGAGCCACCTTATTAATATACTCGTCGTTGGCGTCAATCTCGCGGATTCTCTCGCGGATCGGGGTCACAAACTGTATCATGTCCTCGGCGAGTTGTTTCTTCATGTCGCCGTAGCGGATGGTCATATTGTTGTATGCGTCGTCAAAGAACTGCACCGTCTCGGGTTTCGACACAATCTTCATCAGCTGGAACAGGTTCTGAATCGGCTCCGGCTTCTCCTGGTTCATCTCGGTCGGACCGCTGTCGGTCTTGGCGCGCATCACTTTCTTGCGAATCGAGGCGTCGTCTTCAGCCAGGAATATCGCATTTCCTTCGCCTTCGCTCTTGCCCATCTTGCCGTTACCATCCAGTCCAGGTACCTTAACCAATTGATTACCAAAGTTAAACGCCTGTGGAATCGGGAAGTATTCAACGCCGTAGATGTTGTTGAAACGTCCGGCAAAGTCGCGTGCTTTCTCGAGGTTCTGCTCCTGGTCCTTGCCAACCGGCACATACTGCGACTTATGAATCAAGATATCGGCTGCCATCAGGGTCGGGTAGGTGAGGAGACCTGCGTTGACGTTGTCGGGCTGCTTGCGCACCTTCTCCTTGAAGGTCGTCACGCGCTCGAGTTCGCCGATGTAAGCGTTCATGTTCAGGAAAAGATACAGCTCTACCACCTCCGGCACGTCGCTCTGCACATACAACGTCGCTTTCTCCGGGTCAACGCCCGCAGCGAGGTATTCCACCAAGATCTGACGCACTCTTCCATGAAGGTCATCTGGGTGAGGATGTGTCGTAAGTGAATGATAATCAGCTATAAAGAAATAGCAGTTATAGTTATCCTGGAGGCGTATGAAGTTCTTCACCGCGCCGAAATAGTTGCCTAGATGTAAGTTTCCTGTCGGCCTGATGCCGCTCAAAACGATTTCTTTCATAGAAATATATTTAAACTTGCAAATATACTAATTCTTTTTCAATAAACAATGAGATTTTTTCGATAAATAAAGTAGGGACGCGGCGCGCCACGTCCCTACAATTTAATCGTCAATTGTCAACTGTCAATTGTCAATTAGAATGTAATGTCATCACCGTTCTTGTTCAGAAAATTGTACTGAAGGACGTGGAATGACTTGATTTCCTTGACGTGTATCGTCTTGTGGTACTTCCATCTCCATTTTCTTGCGATGGAGAAAAATCCTTTAGTCAAGTAGGCGTAGATGAAAGGATGAACCTGTATCGTCACTTCGTTCTCGTTTTGGTCGAGTAACAGGTACTTGAGGCTGCTTTCGATCTCGTCGATGTAGATGAGCGACGGTTTGATTTTGCCCGTTCCGTCGCAAACCGGACATTTTTCCTGGACGGTGATTTCCGTTGCCGGGCGCACACGCTGACGTGTGATCTGGATGAGCCCGAATTTCGTGGCAGGGAGTATGGTGTGCTTGGCGCGGTCTTTCGCCATCTCCTGCTGGAGCTTCTCGAACAGCTCTTTGCGATGTTTCGCTTCGTGCATGTCGATGAAGTCCACGATGATGATGCCGCCTAAGTCACGGAGGCGCACCTGACGTGCTATCTCCACTGCCGATTCCAGATTGACAGCCAATGCATTCTCTTCCTGAGATGCTTCTTTGTTCAACCGATGCCCGCTGTTGACGTCGATGACGTGCATGGCCTCGGTGTGTTCAATGATGAGGTAAACACCATTTCTGATTGTGACAATCCTACCAAACGACCCCTTCACCTGACGCGCCACGCCGTAATGCTCAAAGATAGGCTCTTTGCCTTTGTAGAGCTTCACGATGTCGGTCTTCTGAGGAGCGATTTTGGTGATGTAGCTCTTGACTTCATCAAAAAGCGGTTGATTATCAACAGTTATCGTGTTAAAAGACTCGTTGAGTATGTCTCTCAGCATCGCCGAGGTACGGTCAAGTTCGCTCACAAGCTTTGCCGGAGCCTTGCTTCCGTATAACGACTCAGTGACCTGCTCCCATTTGTCGAGCAAGTACTTCATATCGGCATCGAGGTCTTCGACCTTCTTCCCCTCCGCCACTGTGCGGATGATGACGCCGAAATTGTTCGGACGGATGCTCTGAATGAGTTTTTTAAGACGACCGCGTTCTTCGCCGCTGCGTATCTTCTGCGACACCGACACCCTGTTCGAGAAAGGCACCAACACTATGTAACGTCCTGCAAACGAAATCTCTGCCGAGATGCGCGGACCTTTAGTGTTTATTGGCTCTTTCGCGATCTGCACCGGAATCTGGTCGCCGGCCTGGATGAAATCCGAGATCTTACCCGTCTTGTCGATATCAGGACATAACTTGAACTTGCTCATCACCGTCTGGGCGGTCTTGCCCTCCTGCGCCAGCTTCGAAAACTGAAGCAAGGAGTTGATCTGCGGACCGAGGTCGAGATAGTGAAGGAAAGCGTCCTTCTGGTTGCCGATGTCGACAAAAGCGGCGTTCAAACCCGGCAAAATCTTCTTCACCCTGCCGAAATATACGTCGCCGACAGCGAAATTACTGTTGATCTGCTCTTTGTGGAGCTCAACAAGCTGCTTGTCTTCCAACAAAACAATATTAACCTCTGAAACATCGGAACTTATAACAAGCTCTCTGTTGACTGCCGGAACTGTTGTTGTGTTGTCCATAATATTACAAAGGTTTAAATTTCATTTTAAAAACAATAACACAACATCGGTATACGCAATGCTGTGTTATTCTTCCGTAAGAAATTAATCTTAAAGATTATTTCTTTTTATGTCTATCCTTTCTGAGACGTTTTTTACGTTTATGGGTAGACATTTTGTGTCTTTTGTGTTTCTTACCGTTTGGCATAATACAAAACTATTTAACCAAATTACTTGAGGTCGTTGATGAATGATTTAGCTGGCTTGAAAGCAGGAACGTTGTGTGCTGGGATAACGATTGTTGCACCCTTACCGCCGTTAGCGCGGATGTTTCTACCCTTCTTAGCAGCTCTCTTCTTGCTCTTGAAGCTACCAAAGCCTCTGAGATACACATCTTCATTCTTCTTAACTGCTTCCTTCACGATCTCCATGAAAGACTCAACTACTACCAGGGCGTTACCTTTTTCAACACCTGTTTTTTCAGCGATTTTCGCTACGATTTCAGCTTTTGTCATGACTTTAATATTTTAATTGTTAATATTGATTTCATTTTCGGGTGCAAAAATAATAAGATTTTTTTAATTGTGAACAAAAAAATTAATTTTTTTCATTCATTTTCTTATAGATACGTTTTTTTTCTTATCTTTGCACTATTAATTCATATGTATTTTTGTGTAAAATTTTAGAGCTATGGCAAGTCTTAACAAAGTGATCTTAATCGGAAATTTGGGTAAGGATCCCGAAGTCATCTCATTCGATAACGGGACAAAGAAAATGACAGTATCTCTCGCAACGACAGAACGTTACCGCGATCGTGACGGCAACTGGCAGGAGCAAACCGAATGGCATAACCTCGTCAGCTGGGGCACCCTCGCTCAAGATATCTTCGAAAAACGCCGCAACTACGCAAAGGGCGACCAGATGTATGTCGAAGGCCGCATCCGCTCACGCCAATACGTCGACAACCAAAACGTCACACGTCATATCACCGAGATCATCGTCGACAAGATGATGAGCCTCAGCGGAAACCGCCAGCAACAACAGCAAAACCCTAACGCATCATACAACGCCTACGCCGGTCAGCAACCACAACAGCAACCACAACAGCAATACCAACAGCCTGTCGAAGCCCCAATGCCGGCACAGGACTACAACGGCGACGACCTCCCATTCTAAACCATGACTGACGTTCCGTTTTTTCTCGGCATCGACACGGTGACGATAATTTGTCTGGTCATCCTGTGTGTAATGCTGCTCTTTTCGGCACTCGCCTCAGCAAGCGAGACAGCCTTCTTTTCACTGCTGCCCAACGACACCAACGAGATGGAGAACTCCGACCGCCGGTCCGATAAACTGGTGCTCGAACTGCTTAACAAACCTAAGACGTTCTTGGCTACAATATTGATAACCAATAATTTAGTCAACGTTACCATCACCATCTTCTCGGTGTATATCATGAACAGGATGTTTAACTTCGAAGCAAATCCTGTTTGGGCATTTATTATTAATGTAGTGGTGGTGACATCGCTGCTCCTCATCTTTGGCGAGATGATACCGAAGATCACTGCAGCCAAAAAAGCCCGCAGCCTCTCCACAGCCCTCGCCCCGTCGATACGCGTGCTGATCATAATTTTCAAACCTCTCAGCAACCTGTTGGTGAAATCGACAGCAGTAATCGACAAAAAACTGGCCAAAAAGAACGCTAACCCGCTGTCAATCAGTGATTTAACTACAGCAGTCGACATCACTACGGCCGAGGAGACACCCGACGAGGAACGCTCTATGCTCCAAGGCATAGCCACCTTCGGCGAGAAAGAGGTGAGCGACATCATGCAGCCACGCGTGCAGCTATTCGCAATAAAAAACACCACCAAATTCAACCATCTGATCGAGCTTATCATCGAAAATGGATTCTCGAGAATACCAGTATATGAAGACACTCTCGACGAAATAAAGGGCATTCTTTACGTCAAAGATCTGCTGCCGCATCTCAACGACACCGACTTCCAATGGCAAGGACTGCTCCGTCCGGCTTTCTTCGTACCCGAAAACAAGAAAATCAACGACCTGTTCCAGGATTTCCGCGCCAAAAAGATCCATATCGCCATCGTGGTAGATGAATACGGCGGCACCTCGGGACTCGTCACCATGGAAGACATCCTCGAAGAGATAGTGGGCGACATCAGCGATGAGTTCGACGCCGTCGAAGAGAGTAAATTCTATAAAAAACTCAACGATAAAACCTATATCTTCCAAGCCCAGACAAGTCTGGTCGACTTCTGTAAGGTATTTGATATCAATGAGTTATATTTTGAAGATATAAAAGGCGAATCCGACACGCTCGCAGGTCTCATCCTCGAGATGGAGGGCCGCATCCCGCATGCAGGATTCTCCACATCTTACAAGGAATTTGTCTTTAAAATCGAAAAAGCCGACAAGCGCAGAATTATTGAAATTAAGGTGATTTATAATGAAAAAGACGACGAATAGCCTGGCGGCACTGCTGCTCTTACTGCTGGTGACGGCATGCGGCGACAAAAATCCGCAACCGAAACCGCGTGGCTATTTCCGTATAGATCTGCCTGAAAAACAATATGTTACGCTCGATACCATGGCGCGTTACTGCTTCGAATATCCCGTCTACGCCACCATCACCCCCGACAAATATTCGCCCGATGAGACCGATTGGGTGAACGTGGAATTCCCGGCATTTAAAGGCACTGTCCACATTTCTTATAAAAATGTCGACGACAACCTCCCGCATTACGTCGAAGATGCCCATAAGATGATAGTAAAACACATCGAGAAGGCGTCGGGCATACGCGACAGCCTTATCATCGATGATGAGCATAATGTTTACGGACTGATGTATTTCCTTGAAGGTGAAGGAGTTGCGTCGCCGCTGCAGTTCTATGTCACCGACAGCACTCGGCATTTTCTTCGCGGATCGCTGTATTTCAACATCTATCCTAACAACGACTCGCTGCAACCGGTCATCGACTTCATTACCGACGACGTATGGCATCTCATCACCACTTTAGAATGGAAATAAGATGAAGAAGATATATGCCATAATCATCGCTATAATGCTGACAGTCAACGTGTTGGCGCAGCAGCAGAACTATGCGGGCATGATCTCGCAGGGCGAAAACGGCGAGTATTTCTACATGCGTAGCTCGCTCGAGATGGTGTATATCGACACAGAGAACTTCCCGAACAAAGACATCGTCGACGCCTCGTGGAATGACTACATGGATCCGAATAAAAACTTCCCGAACCAGTATAACAAACACGGAGCCAATATCGGGACGGTGCCGCTGGGAGGCAACTCGGAGATGTCGGACCAGGATATGGCAAAGGCCATTCTTCAGTACATCAACAGAAACCATATGGCCAACAAGCTGGTGATGCGCTGGTTCGACTATAACCCCAAAGGTAGCATAGAGTTCGATGTCGAGAACCCCGAGAACCGCGATGCCATGATTAGCATGGGAACCATCTTCGAACGCGGCTATTATACAGTGAATGCAGGCGATGAGAGCGTCACGATGACGGCGTTGAAACGCGATCGCGACACGCAGATCAAAGACCTGTCGATGAAGCTCATCCCGTTTACCTTCATGACGTTCACCAAGTTCGACTTCTACGAAAACGAGCCTGTGGCCCGGGCGATAAGAGACGGGGCCGTCGCCTTGGCATATGCGGCATACGAAGAGAACCTTAAAGCGGGTGCCGACAAGACCATTGCCCGATTGAAATACGACCTGCTTGTTGGAGCCGCCGACGCAGTATACAACTCGACAAAAGACGGATATACGCTGAAGTCGAACACCTGGCTGTATAAACTCGTGTGGGACGAGAAGACCGAAGAGTATTTCAACACCCAGGTGATGCAAGACCCCACGCTGCTCGAGTTTAGCGACCGTTTCCGCATGGAATATGTCGACTGTCAGGCCAACCAAAGCACCGTAATCATCTCACTGACAAGGAGTTTCGAAGAAATCATCGACCTCACCATGGTGAGAAACCTCAACAAGGTGTTCCGCGACCTTCAGGACCGTAACGACGTGTTCAAGGTGTGGACTCCGCTCCTCGATTTCTACAGCCTCGTGAGTCCGAACCTGTCGGCGCCGATATCGGTGGAAAACGGCGTCATCACAGCGAAGATCGGAACTAAGGAGGGTCTGCGTGGAGGCGAGCAGTTTGCCCTTGTCGACGACTACGGCACGTTTTATGGCTACGTCGTGGCTCAGCCGGGCATGGTGTGGGACAACGACAACGACGATATCGGCGCCGACGCCCAGCAGTGCTATGAGCCTCAGGTCGATAAGAAAGGCAACCTCGTCACCAGCACCACTTTCAAAGGAAAAGTACCTAAAAACATATATTCCGGACTGCTACTCACCAACCCCATGCCTCCGAAGAAACACCGTATTGCGGCACGCATCGGAACAAAGGAAGGAGTGGAGGAGGGCGACAGCTACGCCGTGTATCAATACGATGCGGCGGCGGATAAACTCATCAAAAAAGGTGTGGTCCGCGTGTCGAAAGGCCACGTCTGGGATAACATGTTCTACAACAGCCGCCAAGGATCCGCCGCCGCATCGTCGGAAGAGCTGAAAAAGCGCGACAAAGACGGACTTCGCGTGACCGAGACGGTGTTCACCGGCAGCTGCAACGTCCAACCCGGAATGTTCCTGAGAAAGGCACGATGACTCCACTAGGCACGTCTTTTTTTAAAAAAAAATTGTGTTATTTAATAAAAAAGTTGTAATTTTGCACTTTTAATAGAAATCGTAATCGAATGTAGAATCCTATTTAAATAAAAAGAAAGGGGGACAAGCATGATTGAGACCTTGACAATCGGCTCGCTGAAATGGCGTCATGTGACGAATCCGGCGGATGAAGACTTCAAATTTTTAAAAGAGAAATTCCATTTCCACCCCTTGGACATTGAAGACTGTAAGTCAGTCAACCAACGCCCTAAGATAGATATCTACGACGACTATTACTTCCTGATTCTTCAGTATCCTAATTTCGACCGTCAGAATAAGTTCATCAAGACAAAAGAGGTGAAGTTTTTCTGGGGGAAGGACTATATCATCACCATCGAGAAATCGCCTTGGTATGTGAGCCAGCTCTTCAACGAATATCAGGAGCGCGACATGGCCGAACTCGAGCAAAACCTCAAGACTTCCGATATCTTGCTTTATCGTATCTTCGAAAAGCTGATGATGGAGTCACTCTATTTATTAAAAAAGGTGGGATTGGACCTCGAGTTGATCAACCGCGAGCTCTTCGGTACCAAACAGGTCAAGATTATTGAGAGAATCAGCGTCACACGAAAGAACATCATCACCATAAACACTTTGTTCAAGCCTCAGCTGAGGGTGTTCCACTCCTTCGAGACCGGTCAAATCCGCGGTTTCGGCGACCTGGAGTACATGGAAGACTACTGGGGCAATATCCTCGACTATTACCAGAAGGTATGGGATATGACCGAGGACTATGAGGACTTGATTGAAGGTCTCTCGAAGACGTTCGACTCGATGCAGACCAACAAAACCAACGAAATCATGAAGATCCTCACCCTGATTTCGTCGATAATACTTCCTTTGACGTTTATCACCGGTATTTTCGGCATGAATGTGGTGTTTCCGTTCATCCCCGAAGGCTCCACTTCTGCGATATGGATTATTGTCGGAGTGATGACAGTGATGGGAGTCGGATTGACTCTCTTGTTCCGTCATCGTAAATGGTGGTTCTAGTAATAAAAAAAGGCTTCGCAATCGCGAAGCCTTTTTTGTTTGTTTCAGTTAATGCTTACTTAACAATAACTTTCACAGTCTTATCGAAGCCGTTAGCGCTGATTGTGCAGAAGTATGCACCGCTCTCGAGGTCGATGTTGATGCTGTTATCACCTGTTGTGAGGTTCTTGTTGAATCTCTTCACTGTCTGACCAGCGATGTTGGTGAATGTGATTGTTGCGTCAGCATCCATTGCTGATGAAACTACAATGTAGTCTGTAGCAGGGTTAGGATAGATGCTATAAACAACATCCTGAGCCTCTGTATCTTCAACACCTAATGACTTGATAACCTTAACACCGTGGATGATGTTTTCTGTACCTGTAGTCTGTGTGGCGTTGCTGCCCCAGTAGAAACCGATCTCATCGTCAGCCTGGAAGCCGAACCAGAACTCATCGTTGTGAACTGTGTTAAGAACTGAGTTTGTGAAGAGACCTTCCTGATACATGTACAAAACTCCATCCATGAGGTCGTCTTCATCCTGCAACCAGTATCCGTCGATAGCGTTACGATAGCTGACATAGATGCTTCTGAAGTACTTGTTGAGGGTACCATGTACACGGTTTGTGCAAGGTGATGAGAATGCGCATGCGATGTTGCCCTGTGGGTCGATTGAAAGTGCCGGATGACCTGAAGCACCATTCAACTTGCTGAGGTACTCTGTACCTGACATGTAGTACTTGTCGTTATCCCAGTCGATGCCTTCGTACATTGGGACGTAACCGATCCACTTTGTTGAGTCGTTTACGATATGGACATAACCTGGCTCTCCAACGATTGGCCACCAGAGACGTGCAGCATGGTGTGGGTTAGGACCAATCATGCCTGGGTCTGTGTATTCTGGGTGCTCTGTGTCAGCGATAGGAGCTGGCTGAGTGCTGTTCCAGTAAAGGATACCGTCGACTGAACGACCTGACCAGTATGAATAGTAACCAGACTCATTGTCTGTGGTGTGAATCATTTCAAATGTGTTGAGAGCTACGTGGACAGTACCGTTGTTGTCGATAGCGACAGCACCGTTCATAGGCATGAACAGAGTGTCTTCCATGCCCCAAGGTTGTCCGTTTTCGTATTCGAAAGATCTACCTTCGTATGGGTTTTCCCAAACCCTTGTTGTCTCCCATGTTGCACCGTCATCTTCTGAGGTGAACAGCCACACGCTGTTTGTCAAGCAACCTGAGTAAAGGAGAGCTACTTTGTGGCCGTTTGATGCCATGCAGTAGTCGTCGGCTGAGAATGCGTTGTGATCCCAACCTGTCTCGTGAAGAGGACCGTAGCTGACTGTCCAGCTGTTGATGTCGGCTGGGTTTTCAGCACGCCATAACACTGTCTGAAGGTCTGTTTCGTCTGAGCTGATTGAGTGCTGAAGAACAGCAGCTGCAACAGCAATGTTGTGGTTGTCACCGCATGTGACGATTCTTGGCCATGTTGGGTATTCTGTTGTGTAGATATATCCTTCTGGATAATCCGGAAGAGCACCAACATATGTCCACTCACCTTCACCTGCTGTCTCTCTCAAGAAGCACTGCATGTGACCATTGCCGTGAGCGAGGAGGATTTCACCGTTTGCACCATATTGTGCAATTGATGGCCAACCTGTCTTGAATGGCTCAACGCGTGTTTCCGGCATATCCATCCAGTCGCTGCCGTCGTAGAAGTTGTAACCTGTACCACGGTCTGAAGCTATATCGTTGTTTTCGTGTGACATTGTTGCTACAATACCCACGTTACCGTTTGGCAACTGATACATACGGTTTGCAACATACTGGTTTGACTGGAGATCATAGAATGTCCAAATGGTCTCACCATCTTCCATATCGTCGTATCTGTTGATGACAGCGCTTCTCTGTGCTGTAGGAGCATAAGTTGAAGCTTCTGTTGTCATTTCATTACCGACAGCGACGATTTTGCTGTTGGCTTCCATCTTCACTGCGTCATTTTTGGTGACGAATCTCTGTGCGAAAGCACTTACGCCTAAAATAAGGCCGAGAGAAAGTAAAAATACTTTTTTCATTGTTAATAATTTTAGTTGTTAAATATTCAAAATATCCAATTTGGATGCAAAGATATACATTTTTATAATAGGTGCGTCTGTTTTTGTCAAAAAAAGTTTAATTTTTTTAAAATTATATTGAAAAATTATGTAATTTTATGCCTTGAAATATTTGATGAAATGAAAAGATTAACTCTATTACTTGCAATCGCATTGATGATGGCATCATGTACAAAAGATGAGCCACAAAACGTAGTTTCTTATGTCGATACCTTTATCGGAACAGGCGGCCACGGCCACACTTACCCAGGCGCCACCGCTCCTTTCGGAATGGTGCAGCTCAGTCCCGACACCAGGATGGACGACTGGGACGGCTGCTCGGGCTACCATATCTCCGATGATCATATCCTCGGTTTCAGCCACACCCACCTCAGCGGTACGGGCTGCAACGACTACGGTGACTTCCGTTTCATGCCGATTACAGGTGAAAAACATTATAAATCCGATGAATACCGTTCGGCCTTCCGCCATGAGACCGAGGTCGCGCGCCCAGGCTACTACAGCGTGGTGCTCGACGACTATAATATTAAGGTGGAGCTGGCCGCCGGAGAACGTGCCGCCATGCACCGCTACACCTTCCCTGAGAGCAGCAACGCATCTGTGATTCTCGACCTCAAGGAGTCGACACTGTCGAATGAGAAGATCTACGAGGCTTGGGCAAGAGTGGAGTCGGAAAACGCCATCAGCGGATTCCGCCGCTCGGGCTACTGGGCGCGCGACCAATACCTCTACTTCTACGCCGAGTTCTCGAAACCTATAGCGTATGTTGAGCTTGACAACAATAACCTCGTCTACGGATTCGACTTCGAAAACGATGGCACACCGCTGGTGATGCGCATCGGCATCTCGGCCGTCGACGTGGAAGGCGCTAAGAAAAACCTCGAAGCAGAGATTACCGACTTCGACCTCGACGCCCTCGCGGCCAAGACCTATGAGACATGGAACAAAGAGCTGAGCCGCATCATAGTGAAGAGCGACAACGAACGCGACAAAAAGATATTCTACACCGCTCTGTATCACTCGTTTATCGTGCCTAACCTCTATTCTGACATCGACGGACGCTACCGCGCCCACGACCTGCAGATACATCAGTCGGACCGCCCACGCTACACCGTATTCTCGCAGTGGGATACCTTCCGCACCGAAAACCCGCTGCTCGACATGATACAGACCGAGCGCGCAGTGGATATCATCAACACCTTCATCGATAACTACGAGACAGGTGGCATGCTTCCTACATGGGAGCTCGCAGCCAACGAGACACACTGCATGATAGGCTATCACTCAATCCCAGTCATCGCCGACGCTTACATCAACGGCGTCACAGGTTTCGACGCCGAGAAAGCGCTCGAAGCTATGGTGGCGAGAGCCAATATGGACATCTGGGGACTCGACTTATATAGGAAATACGGCTTCATCCCGGCCGACATGGCTGGCGAGTCGGTGTCGACGACACTCGAATATGCCTACGATGACTGGTGCATCGCACGCATGGCCGAAAAGATGGGCAAACAGGACATCGCCGACGAGTTCTACACCCGCGCTCAATACTATAAAAACCTATACGATCCGGAGACGAAGTTCTTCCGCGGACGTAAAAACGGCGGCTTCGTGTCGCCATTCGACCCGCGTCAGGTCAACTTCATGCTGACAGAGGCTAACACCTGGCAGTATAACTTCTTCGTTCCTCAAGATGTGAACACCCATATCGAGATGATGGGTGGCAAGGAAGAATACGAAAACATGCTCGGACAGCTGTTCAGCAACACCTCGAGTCTCACTGGTCGCACACAGGTCGACATCACCGGTCTCATCGGTCAGTATGCCCACGGCAATGAGCCGTCACATCATATGGCTTACCTCTTTAACTTCGTCGGAAAGCCGGTAAGAACTCAGAAAACTGTCAACCAGATCATGGATGAGCTCTACACCGACCAGCCTGACGGCCTCTGCGGCAACGAAGACTGTGGTCAGATGTCGGCATGGTACGTGATGAGCGCCATGGGATTCTTCCCGGTGACGCCTGCAAGCGGCATGTTCATCATCGGAGTGCCTCATTTCGAGGAGATGACGCTGAACTTCGAGAATGGCAAACATTTCACCATCAAAGCCAAGAACTTATCACACGAAAACAGATATATTGCATCGGTCAAGCTGAATGGTAAGTCGTTGAAACGTAGCTATTTATACTGCGACGAGGTGCTCAAGGGAGGCAAGCTCGAGTTCATCATGACCAACGACCGCAACACCGCTTGGGCTACTTCCGACGATGAATGCCCGGTGATGCGTATCAACGCCGATGCCATAGTGCCGGCACCTATCATCAACGTCGACAAATATGTGTTTTACGACAGTCTCGTTGTGAGCATCGCTCATCCCGATGCCAGCGCCGTGATCTACTACGCATTGGATATCACCGACCCGTCGGCAGGCACCATCCGCAGCGCTTCGAAATACGAGGGACCGTTTGTCATCAAGGCTACCACCGAGGTCAACGCTGTGGCTGTCGTCGACTGCGAAGAAGGCAAGTCGTGCGTGTCGACCGTGGCGTCGGGGTCGTTCAAGAAGATAGCCGAAGGACGTAGTGTCAAGGTAAAATATCCTCACAGCGACCAGTATGATGGCGGTGGCAGCATCGCACTCATCGACCTGCAGCGCGGCAACGACAACTTCCGTGTGGGCATGTGGCAGGGTTACTATGGTGTCGACCTCGACGCCACGGTCGACCTTGGCGAGGTGACCGACGTCAGCCGTGTGGCCGGTAGCTTCCTGCAGGACCAGGGCTCGTGGATATTCATGCCGACAGAGGTGGAGTTTTTCGTCTCGACCGACGGAAAGAACTTCAAGTCGATAGGAACGGTCGAAAATGAAGTCGACCCTGAGACCGATGAAGCCATCATCCAGGAACTCGATATCAGAAAGAAATTCAAGGCCCGCTACGTTAGAATGGTGGCCAAAAACATAGGAATTTGTCCTGAATGGCACGTCGGAGCAGGGGATAAGGCCTGGATTTTCTGCGATGAGATAGTCATCGAATAAAAATAATAAGAAATTTTTTGACGAAAAGCGTAGAAATATGCCTCGTCAGACGATATATTTTTATTGATTTTTATACTTTTTTCAATGATTATTTGCACGTAATTCATT
>LUZN01000004.1 GCA_001603665.1 Bacteroidales bacterium Bact_22 | reverse complement strand
CTGTAATATAGTTTACAAACATGATCTTTCTTAAAAAAATATAGCATTTATGTTTTTCATATTCAAAAAACGTTTATCTTTGCCATTGATATTCAATAATTAATAAATCAACATAAATAATTATTGCCATGAAAAAAACTATTTTTGCTTTAATATTGATGCTTGTAGTACTAAGCATTGCGAGTGTATCATGTAAAAAAAGCGGCGCTGCTTCGGGTTCAGGTGGCTCGACCGGTTGTACTGATCCGAACGGTACAGTCACGGCAAACCTCAGAAATGACGGTGGTTCAGTAACCATATTGGGCGGCACCCTGACGATAAGCAATGCTAACAATTTCGTATTTGCTACCCAATACGGTCATGAAAGACTATTTGTACACATGGGCGCTGTCGACGGACTCGGATGCATCACCAGCATACCAACAACGGGTTGGAGCCATGAGGTGGCCGTTAAGCCGGACAACGGTTATATCGCCATGGATATTGATGTTGGAGGCACGATAAGATATGCCCGCATCTATGTAACCCGCTATATGTTAAATACTTTTGACGAGATTATCGGAGCGGAATTAAAATACCAGGACGACTGGCTCACTTATCCATCCGTTTATACAAACGATGTTACTGATATCACTCAAAACTCGGCAGTAGGCGGTGGAAACGTTTATGCACCGAATGTCACTATTACCGAAAGAGGTATCTGCTGGAGTGAAATGCCTGACCCGACAATCAGCGACCATCATACTTCTACATCGCAAAACCTTGATAATTATACACTTACCATGACAGGTCTGCAAAAGGCGACTGGGTACCACGTAAGAGCATACATCAAAACCAATACTTTTGGGGTGGTTTACGGCGATAATAAGTCTTTTGCGACATTAAGCGATCCTTCAGCTCCTCAAGTAAAGACATTCCAAGTAACAAATATCACTACAAACTCTGCGGTTTGTTTGGCATCGGTTGATTCCGACGGCGGAAGTCCTGTCACTGAGCGCGGCGTGTGCTGGAACACTACAGGCGAGCCGACCATCAACGACATGCATCAGTCGAATGGCAATGGTGTTGGAGAGTATACCGTTGAAATGACAGGATTGTCGAGCAACACGACATATTATGTAAGAGCTTACGCGATAAACAGTCTCGGTGTTGGCTATGATGGAGTTATAACATTCACCACATCTCACGAATGGCCGAACGGCATGTTGCCTGGGGAGTTCTCCGTGAGCGAGACCAAACGTGTGAAGTTCTCGCAAGGCAACTTGCAGTATCAGGCATCTACCAACACATTCCGTTTTGCTTATAATCAAAATGATTGCATCGGAGAAGACAACTCTCATATCTCGTCTTCGTACAACGGATGGATCGACTTGTTCGGATGGGGCACCAGTGGATGGAACAACGGCAACGTGTTTTATCAGCCATACAGTTCAGATAATGTCAATGGATCTTGGTATGGTCCGGTCGGCACTTATTCTTTGGTCGACGAATATGCCAACAGCGACTGGGGCGTTTACAACAGCATCAGCAATGGCGGTCACTCGGCAGGAATGTGGCGCACCTTGACTCAAGAAGAATGGTATCATCTGTTATATCAACGTAACACTACATACGGAATTCGTTTTACTGAGGCTTGTGTTAATGGCGTTAATGGCGTAATACTTCTTCCGGATAACTGGAATCCATCAGTTTACAGCTTAAACAATCCAAACGGCGGATGGTATGAAGCTAATGAGATAAGTTTAGCCGATTGGCCTACTCTTGAAGTTGCTGGTGCGGTATTCTTGCCTGCAGCAGGTTTTAGAAACGGTACAAATATCGGTGAGTTGAACAATGAATGCAGCTATTGGACGGCAAGTTATTGGAATTGGGAAAGTGCTGATTCCAGAGCATATTATGTTTACTTCACTAACCACGGCTATTGGTATTCCAAAGATGATGCAAGATGCGTAGGGCACAACGTCCGACTTGTCCGTAATGTAAATTAAAGAATTGGGGGATTTATTTCCCCCAATTTTCTCTATCCAAACTACGATATTGTATCGCTTCGGCGAGATGTTCCGGCTTGATGTCTTCAGATCCGGCGAGGTCGGCTATTGTGCGTGAGACCTTGAGGATCCTATCTCTTGCGCGAGCCGAGAGTCCGAGGCGTTCCATGGCATTTTTCAGCAAAAGTCCGCATTGCTCGTCGAGGTCACAATATTTCTGAATCATCTTGGCGGTCATCTGCGCGTTGCAATGGATGCCCGGCACATCGGCGAAGCGTTTCACCTGAATCATTCGGGCTTTGATGACCCTTTCGCGAACCACGGCGCTCTTCTCGCCTGGCTTTTTGACTGCTAACTCCTCGTAAGAAAGCGGAAACGTCTCGATGTGTAAGTCGATGCGGTCGAGCAAAGGCCCTGAGATTCTTGAGAGATACGTCTCCACCTGTCCAGGCTTGCAGGTGCATTCCTTCGTCGGGTGGTTGTAGTAGCCGCAAGGACAAGGATTCATCGCGGCCACAAGCATGAAATTCGCCGGAAACTCCACCGTCTGCTTAGCTCGGGCAATAGTTACTTGCCTATCTTCCATTGGCTGACGCAGAACCTCTAGTACCTGTCTTTTGAATTCCGGCAGTTCGTCGAGAAAAAGCACTCCGTTGTGGGCTAATGAGATTTCCCCGGGCTGAGGATAGGTACCACCGCCCACTAAGCCGACGTACGACGTGGTGTGATGCGGACTTCGGAACGGCCGTGTACGCATCAGCGAGACGCCATGACCGAGCATCCCGACCACGGAATGAATCTTCGTCGTCTCAAGCGATTCTTTCAGCGTCATCGGAGGCAAAATTGTAGGTAAACGCTTGGCTAACATTGTCTTACCCGATCCTGGCGGGCCTATGAGAATCACGTTATGGGATCCCGCGGAAGCTACTTCCAGAGCCCTCTTGATATTTTCTTGCCCGCGCACGTCAGCGAAGTCGAGCTCGTAGAAATCAGATTTCTCTTCAGCTTCAAGGTCCAGTTTTGTAGGCTCGATATGATGGAAACCATTGAAAAAGTTGATGACGTCCATCAGCGTCTCGACGCCGTAAACCTCAATATCTTCAACCACCGCCGCCTCGTTCGCATTGGCTTTCGGCACAACGACACCCTTGAATCCGTCTTCAGCCGCCTTGATGGCGATAGGCAGCGCTCCCTTGATCGGATTGATGCTGCCGTCGAGCGACAGCTCACCCATGATGACATATTTATCAAGCAAATCCACGCTCACTTGCTCCGAGGCGGCAAGGATGGCAATCGCGAGAGGTAGGTCATAACTCGAGCCTTCTTTTCTTATGTCAGCGGGGGCCATGTTTATCGTAATCTTCCGCTTTGGGTACTTTAACCCATTGTTATTCAATGCAGATTCAATCCTCTGCTGACTCTCTTTCACGGCGCTGTCGGGCAAGCCGACGAGAAAAAACTGCACGCCGCGGTCCATGTTGACCTCAATAGTTACAGTAATAGCATCAATGCCGTTTAAGGCACTTCCAAATGTTTTGACTAACATAAACTTCAGTTTTTAGTTAAAAAGTTTAAATATTATTTTCGCGGTTTATATTGCGATCGCTGGAAAACATCCTGATAATCAGTGGTTTTCATCAGGTTTTGCAGCGTTTCATCGTTGTTTGTCATGAATGAACGGACGATTTGCAACCCGATGTAATCGCCCAGTCGCGGCGCCGAAGCATCGCCAAACGGAGCGGTGAACGGACCGTCGTTGAACAGCATCCGTTTGTTGTCTACGTTATTGGTATACAACATGTTATTGCCCACGACAGCTGCCCAGACAGCGCCTTCGTTATCCTGCGCCCACTCCATCTGCGGCGTTGAATAGCCAAGGATCACTGAGTCGGGCAAGGCAGGGTTCATCGCCTCGATGAAATAAAGCATCTTGCCCTGCGCGACCATCTCGTCAATCACGGTTTTCTGGTTGATACGGTTGCCAAAAGTGTAATAATAAAGCTCTTCGGCGATATCACGAGTCAAGTAAGCAGGCTGAAGGCGCCGCGACTGATATCGCGGAAAGCCGAGCTTATCATATATTAAGTCGTTGTTACTCAAGTAGAAATCCAAGCCAATCAAGGCACACTCGGCATCGATGCTGTGAGGCCTGTTGGAATAGATACCCGAGACATATGTGAAAGTCGGAGGCACATTGAAATCGGGATAATAATATCTGTAATGCTGATAAACGCCTTTTATCTCTTCAGAAACCTTATCGATATCGGGGAATGTCTCATACACTAACTCATTGATTTTCAGCATGAATGTATCGGTAACAAAGTCTTTCATGTAGCCGACTTCCTGCTCGCTCGGATCTTCAATCAAAAACGCCTCAAACTGAGGCAAAATTGCCCTGTATTCGGCTTCAAAATTGGCAGTGTCGAGGCCAAAAAGCACCTTATTAAACTCGACTACCTCCAACTTCTGAGGCTCCAGATTCCTGCAGTTTACATCAAGTTTTTTCTTGTATCCTGTTGATTTTGTGCAAGATAGTAATAACACAGATGCAAATAAAAATCCGATTAATCCTTTAAATTTAAACATATACATTTCTGAATTTTTAATGGATGGACGCCGTCCATCCCTACTTTAAACTACTCTAAACTCTACACTCTCAACTCTAAACTAATACTTCCTTACCATCTCCAGTGCCGTTATCGCTGCCCTTTCAATGTTATTACCTCTGTCATTTCCAAAATTATACTTCTTCGACACCACGCCCTTCGGTCCAGCCACCGCGATCCACACTGTCCCGACAGGATTCTCTTCGGTGCCTCCGCCCGGTCCAGCAACGCCTGTTGTCGCCACTGCGATGTCAGTCTTCAGCAACGCTCTCACGCCTGTCGCCATCTGCTCCGCAACTTGTTGACTGACAACGGTATACTTCTCCACGTCATCGTGGCTCACGCCAAGCACCTCCTCCTTCACCGAGGTCGCATACGACACCACCGTTCCTTTGAAAACGTCGGAACTACCCGGGATAGCCGTGATCATCTTCGCTATCGTCCCGCCTGTACAACTCTCCGCACTCGCCAAAGTCAATCCTGCCGCCTTGAGCTTCTCCAAAACCGCCTCAGCAATAGGCTTGTCGTCATATCCGAAGATATGCTCACCAATCAACTTCGTCAACTTATCTATCTCATTATCAATGGTTTGCTGCAAGAACTCACGATTCGGATGACGGCCTTCCAGACGCAATCTAACCATTCCATACTGCGGCAGATAAGCCAGCGACAAGAAGTCAGGCAAAGCATCTTCCCAGTCTTTGATCTTGTCGGCCAGGAACGACTCGCCTACACCTGTCGTCATCACGACCTTATTAATATACAGCGTCACCTCGAAATGCTTCAACAGCTTCGGCAGGATCTCCTGCTCAAACACGTTTTTCATCTCAAAAGGCACGCCCGGCATCGAGATAAACACCGACTTACCCTTCTCAAACCACATGCAAGGCGCTGTGCCATAACGGTTTGGGATGTAGGTGCACGACTTCGGGATGTAAGCCTGTCCGCGGTTGCGCTCGGTCATCTGGTAGCCGCGCTTAGTGAAGATGCTCATCACGTTGTCGTAGGCATCCTGACAAAACACCAATTCCGTGCCGAAATACTTGCACAAGGTCGGTTTGGTGATGTCGTCGGCCGTAGGACCCAGACCTCCCGTCATGACGATGATGTCGACGTCGGAGCAGGCATCCAAGGCCTCCACAATGTCACGTTCGCCATCGCCAATGGTTAAAGTGGAGATTACTTCTATTCCATTGGTAGTCAATATATTACCAAGCCACGAAGCGTTGGTATTCACAACCTGCCCTATCAGCAACTCATCGCCGATGGAGATGAGCTTGGCCTTCACAAAATCGTTATCTCTCTTCATTTTTCAAAAAAACAAACAACATTTTTTGTCTTAAAACGTTACAAAATTAAACATTAATATTTTAGGTTATTCATTTTTTACAATTTTTAACACAACTTGCGAAAAAATGAGTACTTTTGTAAAAATTTTTTAACAATTGACTGGATATGAACACTAAACCCATTCCCGGATCACAGCTCGTCTTCAACAATGAGGGCGCAATATATCATTTGAATCTCTTTCCGGAGATGCTTGCCGACAATGTCATCTTGGTTGGCGACCCCGACCGCGTGGCTATGGTCTCGAGTCATTTCGATACCATCGAATATAAACGTCAAAACCGCGAACTGGTAACGCACACTGGCACTTACAAAGGCAAGCGCATCACGGCGCTGTCGACCGGCATGGGCACCGACAACATCGATATCGTGGTCAACGAACTCGACGCTGTGGCTAATATCGACTTCAAGACACGCACTCCGAAGAAGGAACACCGCGCGCTCAACCTCGTGCGACTGGGCACCTGCGGCGCCCTGCAGCCTGAGATTGGGGTGGAAGACAGCTACGTAGCCTCGCGTTTCGCCATCGGCTTGGACGGTCTCGCCTACTTCTACAAAGAACGTAACGAAGTGATTAACAAGGAGATGACCGACGCTTTCATCCGCGACATGAAGTACCCTACCGACCTCCCGAAGCCTTACATCGTGGAGTGCTCGAGCGAGCTCTTCGACCGTCTCGCCAAGGGTTATCATCAGGGTATAACAGCTACGTCGCCAGGTTTCTACGGACCTCAAGGACGCTCACTTCGCCTCGAGCTCACCTATCCGCAAATCAACCCGGATATCGAGAAATTCAACTATAAAGGATGGAAAGTGTGTAACTTCGAGATGGAGTCGTCGGCATTGTTCAGCCTCGGTAAGATGTTGGGACACAACTGCTTAACCATCTGCGTGGCAATAGCCAACCGCGTCACGGAGAAGTTCTCCGCCGACTATCATCCATACGTCGAAAAGTTGATCGAAACGACCCTCGAAAGGTTATAAGACGTAGTCCTGCTGCTCGTCTTCGTGCTTCATCGAGATTAGACACTCGAGGTTGACGTCAACAACAGCCTCCTCGAAGAACGGAGCCGACGCCACGACATAACTTTCGTAGCCGAAAATCATAGAGCCGCCGTCAAAGGTGGCTTCTTTTTTTGATGCCACATTGTTGACAAACACCAACGGGCGCTCAGTCTTTAACACATTCTGTCTCAATGTGTTACGACGCCGTCTCGGTACATCAACGCCACCTTTGACGGCGGCGATATTGATGATGACATCCGGAGCAAGCGGCATCAGCTCATCCATGCGGTTCTGCAGCAGAAACTCGTCATCATTAGTGTTTTCAAGGTCTTTGCCAATAGTGACAGCATATTTATGACAGCCAATCTGCAGCAGTTCATCGGCATCGGAAGGCTCGAAGACGCCGCGTTCAAAATCTTCTAAGTATTTCTTTTTGAATACTTTACGCTGGCCTTGGAACAGATAAACCGCCGCGTTGTACTTCCCTACCGGACAGCCCACGAGCAGGCCGACATTCTCGCATTCGGCTGCGATTTTATCTAAAGCTTTTTCGCATTTATCAATAAAACCTGGCGATTTAAACATCTCGGCAGAGCATATTCCGCTCACCGCGAGCTCAGGAAATATAACTAAAGTAGAGGCTTTAGCCTTGTGAGCCGCCTCTACTATTTTAGCTGTGTTGCCTTCTATATCGCCAGCAACACTGGCAATCTGCGCTAAAGTGATCTTCATCAGAACAAGAATCCTACCTCAAGACACAAATTGCTCATCGTGTACTTGTCGCTGCTCATCTTCATCATCGTCGAGAAGGTGTTGTCGTATGACAGCATCACCTGGAAAGTGCTGTGAGTCATCACCGACATTTCCATTCCGAGATGCAGGATAAACGAGCTGCAGACAGAGCGATATTTATGCTGTGAGTCGCCTTTTTCGTTATCACTTGCGTGAATGTTCAAACCATAGCCGATTTCTCCGAAAACGCTGAATTTATCGGCAAAAGTCTCGGTTTTCATCTTCAATAGGAAAGGAACCTGAAGATATGTATTGCTGACTGTCCTCTTGCTTTCTACGTTAAGTGTGTCGGTAGCCCTATAACTCATATTGCTGCCAATGATGTTGAATCCAGTGGTGAAACCGTAGTTTTCGCCGAAATATTTGATGCCGGTGAAGCCGAATTTGTAGCATAAACCAGGATCTTTGCTTGTTACGTTATCGGCATTTGTCGACAAAAACGATGCGCCTAAACCGCCTTTTAAACCTAATTGATACTCAAAACGTTGTGCGTTAGCCGCAAATGAAACAATCATCGCGAGGAGCAGAATGTAAAATTTCTTTTTCATATTTGTGTTATAGTTTAATAATTTTAAATATCTTTGCAAAAATAATAAAAATTTGATAACACAGAAAACATCGATGAAAAAATTAATATTTGTCTTAATATTTTTTCTTTTCACCATCCTTTCGAAAGCGCAGGATTTCGGTGTTTCTCTGGGAGCAAAAGTCGGTTATCAGACCACAAAACTGTCGGCCGCAAGAGTCGATATCGACGCCGATTTGTCTGAACACATGCTGATTGACGGCTTCGGCCGTATCGTCATCAGCAATTTCATCATACAGCCGGAAATCATGCTGTTCAAGACTTCGCAGATTTTCGACCTTACTGGAACCGATGCTACACATCTGAACATAAGCGTCGAGGCTAAGCAGAAAAAACTGGCGTTTCCGATGATGTGCGGTTATCAGATTTTTGAGAGACCGTTGTTCAAGGTGAGGGCTATGGGCGGCTTGGTGATGTATTACCTCGTCGACGAGACCAACCAGAACACTTATAACAACCAAAGTCTTGATATTCAAGCTAATAAGCAAAGCTGGGGCGGTATAATGGACATTGGCGTCGACGTTTTGATGTTCACCTTCGACTTCAGCTACAGCTTCGGAATGTCGAACATCTTTGAAAGAGAATTTTTGGAGATCGGCGGTCAGTATTACATAATGGAAAACTCACGGCAGAACTTTTTCACTCTCACCGTGGGCATTAAGTTGTTTAACTACGAATATAACCACAAATAAATGTCGATAGATAAGATACCGAATGCGTTTTTCGCAAGAAACCGTAAGAACTTCGCCTCGATGATGACGAAGAATGCCATCGCTGTGTTCACGGCCAACGAGGAGATGCCGCGCAACGGCGACCAGTGCTATCTTTTCCGTCAGAATTCCGATTTCTTCTATCTTACGGGAATCGACCGTGAAGGCGCTTTTCTCATCCTCTATCCCGACCATCCGAAACCCGAGATGCGCGAGATTCTGTTTATCGAGCCTTACAGCGAGATGAAAGCCATCTGGCGAGGCGAGATGCTCGACGCAAAACAGGCAAAAGAACTCTCGGGTTGCCAAAACGTGATGTACGCCGACAGTTTCAACGATGTTCTTAAAGAATTGATACTCAACAGTTCAAAAGTGTATCTCAACCTTTATGAATACTCGCGTTTCGAGACGAAGGTGGTGACGATTCAAGACCGTTTCGTAAAAGAGATAAAAGAAAAATATCCGCTGCATACCTTCGATCGCTCGGCACCTATCTTGAATAAGCTTCGCAAGATTAAATCGAAAGAGGAAATTGAGATCATAAAACACGCATGCGACATCACCGGAAAGGCGTTCTTGCATTGCTTAAAGACAGTAAAACCTGGACGTTACGAATACGAGATGCAGGCCGAGATGGAATACATCTTCAAAATGAACAACGCCTCGGGTCATGCCTTCCACCCTATCGTCGCTGGCGGCAAAAACGCCTGCTGTCTGCACTATTCTAAGAACGATAGCATATTGAACGACAACGAGTTACTGCTTTTCGACATGGGTTGTGAATACATGAATTACGCATCAGATCTGAGCAGGACCATCCCGATCAACGGCAAGTTCACGCCACGTCAAAGAGAGTGTTATGAGGCGGTTTTGAGGGTGAAAAAAGAGATAACCAAGCTGTATAAAGTCGGCGGCACGATTGACAAAATCAACCAGACGACCTACCAGCTGATGGAGAAAGAGATGATAAAACTGGGTCTATTCACTCAGCAAGACGTTGACAATCAAGACCCTGCGAATCCGCTGTACCGCAAATATCTCATGCACGGCATGGCGCATCACATCGGCTTGGACTGCCACGACAACCTCGACAAATACGAGCCTTTCGCTCCGGGAATGATACTCTCGTGCGAACCAGGCCTCTACATCCGCGAGGAAGGCATTGGAATTCGTCTCGAAGATGATATCTTAATCACTGATAATGAGCCAGTTAACTTGTTTGGTGACCTGGCAATTGAAATTGAAGAAATAACAAAATAAATTATATCATGAAAAAAGCATTATTTATCGTAGCCCTCGTCGCTACAGCATTTTGCGCCAACGCGCAGGTAAACATTCAGGAACAGTACGATTTTAACCGCGAACATCTCACCACGACCCTTGAAATGTTCAAGATGGATGACTGGGGAAGCACCTTCTTCTTCACCGATATCTATCACCCCGACAAACTCAACGGTCCTACAGGTTATTACACCGAAATTGCCCGCGGCCTCAACTTCTGGCAGAACACCAAGCTCGGAGCTTTGAGCGCCCATGTTGAGTGGAACGGCGGACAATTCGCAAGCAACGCATGGCTCTTCGGCGCCGAGTATCTGCTGCATTCAAAGGATTACAGATACACCTTGACACTCGAGGTGTTGTACAAACGCATCAGCGGCCAGAAAGATCTCGACAAGATGGACCCTGCCGTGCGTCCTTGGGATAAGGTCAGCGATGTGCCGCTGCAGTTCACCATCGTGTGGGGATGCGCCGACATCTTCGGAGCTAAAGGTCTGACATTCAGCGGTTTCGCCGATTTCTGGTGGGAAAACTGCGCATGGACCGACCCGGAAGGCAACACCACAAAAACCAGTTGCGTCTTCATCAGCGAGCCACAGCTTTGGTACAACATCGGCAGTCTCTTCGGATGCCCTAACCTCAACATCGGCGGCGAGGTTGAGTTTGCTTATAACTTCGCAGGCGGCTGGCGCAGCGACCTCGAATTCCACAAGAACAAAGGTCTGACAGTGGCTCCTGCAGCAGGTATCAAATGGAACTTCTAATATGGAAATAACTGAAAAAGATAAGGAATTCATGCGTGAGGCCATACGTCTGGCCGACGAGAGCGTCAAACAAGGCGGCGGTCCTTTCGGTGCCGTTATAGTGAAAGACGGCGAGATAATTGCCGGCAACTCCAACTCAGTGACCCTCGATAACGACCCGACGGCGCATGCTGAAGTCAACACCATCCGCAGAGCCTGCCATAAACTTGGCACCTTCGACCTCAGCGGATGTACCATCTACACCTCATGCGAGCCTTGCCCGATGTGCCTCGGAGCCATCTACTGGGCGCGCATCAGCAGGATTTTCTACGGGAACAACCGTAAAGACGCGCGCGACATCGACTTCGCCGACGACTTCATCTATGAGGAACTCGACCGTCCTATCGAAAAGCGTACCGTCCCGTTGATTCCGTTGCTTCGTAACGAAGCCCTGCGTTCATTCCGCCTCTGGTCGGAAAAGACTGATAAAATCGAATATTAAAATCAAAAATATAAAGCTATGTTTACAAAGGATTTTTATGTAAAAAACAGAGCTGCCCTGAAAAAACTGATGAATAAAGGTATCGCGTTCTTCGTGGCCAACGACGAGGCATCGATGAACTACCCAGATAACACCTATCATTACCGTCAGGACAGCAACTTCGCATATTTCTTCGGATTGAACCATCCTGATCTGGTCGGCGTCATCGACTTCGAAAGCGGCGAGGAGATACTCTTCGGACAGGAAGTCACCATCGACGACGTGATCTGGTGCGGTCCGCTGCCATCATTGCCTGAACAGGGCGAGATGATTGGCATCAAAGACTGCCGCGACATCAACCGTTTCCCGGAATATATCCGCGAACAGGTCGAGAAAGGCCGTATGATCCACATCACACCGCCTTATCGTGGCGACACCACCATCAAGATCGCCAACTACATGGATATCGACGTCTACGAGGTTGAAAACTACGTCAGCCAGCTGCTCATCGAGGCCATAGTGAGTCTGCGCGAGATTAAGAGCGATATCGAGATCAAAGAGATGGAATATGCGGCAGATACTGCCTATTACATGCAGACTACAGCCATGAAGATGTGTAAGCCGGGTGTCATCGAACAGGAGATCAGCGGCACCATCGAAGGTATCGCCATCGCAAGAGGCGGCATCGTCTCGTTCCCTAACATCGTCAGCATGGACGGACAGACCCTGCACAACCACAACCACGGCAACGCGCTGAAGGAAGGTCGTATGATGGTGTGCGACTGCGGCGCTGAGACCGGCAACTACCTTGCCAGCGACTTCACACGTACCACGCCTGTCGGCGGTAAGTTTAACAGCCGCCAGCGCGACGTCTATGAGATCGTGCTGAAGGCCAACACCACCGTGGCGAAGAACACCAAGCCAGGCATGCGCTACATGGAGATGCATAAGCTCGCGGCACGCACGCTCATCGAGGGCTTGCAAGGCATCGGACTCATGAAAGGCAACGTCGACGACGCGCTGGCGGCTGGCGCTCACTATCTGTTCCAGCCTCACGGCCTCGGCCACATGCTCGGCATGGACGTGCACGACATGGAAGGTCTCGGCGAAGTCAACGTGGGCTATAACAAAGAGACGCCACGCTCGACACAGCAGGGATTCAGCTGCCTCCGCTGCGGCAAGGTGCTGAAACCAGGCTTTGTGGTCACCGACGAGCCTGGAATATACTTCATCCCAACGCTCATCGACATCTGGAAAGCCGAAGGAAAGCATAAAGATTTCATCAACTACGACAAACTCGAGTCATTCAAAGACTTCGGCGGCATCCGCATCGAAGACGACCTCCTCATCACCGAGACAGGCAACAGAATCTTAGGCAAACCGATTCCGAAGACCGTCGCTGACATCGAGAAGACCTGCGCCGAACCTCGCGAATGGATAAGAATTCCTGGGATTTTCTAAAAATGTGACAAAAATTTTTAAAAAAGACTGACATTTTGTCATATTTTTGTATCTTTGCAGTTCGTTAAAGCAAAAATTCATTTAAGATGAAAATATCATATAATTGGCTTAAGCAGTACATTCAGTGCGATTTACCGGCTGAAGAATTGGGAAAAACGTTGACCGGGACTGGTCTCGAAGTTGAAGACATGACACGTTACGAGTCGGTGAAAGGCGGCTTGAAAGGCGTCGTCGTCGGAAAAGTGTTGACATGCATCGACCACCCGAACTCCGACCATCTTCATATCACCACCGTCGACGTGGGCGAAGCCGAGCCTCTGCATATAGTGTGCGGCGCTCCTAACGTGGCAGCCGGACAGAAAGTGTTAGTTGCAACAATAGGTTGCGAGCTGTGGAGCGGCGACGAGAGCTTCACCATCAAGAAAGGCAAGATCCGTGGCGAGGTGTCGGAAGGCATGATATGCGCCGAAGACGAGCTCCAACTCGGACCATCGCACGACGGCATCATGGTGCTCCCGGATAACTACGAAGTGGGCAAGCCTGCAGCGTCGTATTTCCATGTGGAACAAGACTTTACATACGAGATAGGCCTCACCGCCAACCGCTCGGATGCCACATCACACATCGGTTGCGACCGCGACATCGTGGCTGCCTTGAACCATAAAAACAACACACGTCAATATAAGATTGAGCGCCCATCGGTAGATGCTTTCAAGGTTGAAAACACCTCGAATAACATCGAAGTCATAGTGGAAGACACCAAGGACTGCCCACGATACAGCGGCGTCACCGTCAGCGGCGTGAAGGTAGGCCCTTCACCGGCATGGCTCAAAAACCGCCTCGAAGCAGTGGGTATCCGCTCGATCAACAATATCGTCGACATCTCCAACTACGTCTTGATGGAAGTCGGACAGCCGATGCATATCTTCGATGCCGACAAAATCAAAGGTAAGAAGGTGATAGTCAAATGTTTAGCTAAAAACACTCCGTTCACCACTTTGGACGGCGTCGAGCGTAAACTCAACGACACCAACCTCATGATATGCAACGCCGAAGAGCCTATGTGCATTGCCGGCGTGTTTGGTGGCATCGAGTCGGGCGTTACCGAGGAGACAAAGAACGTGTTCATCGAGAGCGCTTACTTCAACCCCACCTCGATCCGTAAGACCGCGCGTTTCCACGGCCTTCAGACCGACGCGAGCTTCCGTTACGAACGTGGCTGCGACCCTAACATAACACTCTATGCATTGAAACGCGCGGCCTTGCTCGTGAAAGAACTGGCAGGCGGCACTGTCTCATCAGAAGTGAAAGACGTGGTAAACGGCGACTTCACCCCTGTCCGTGTGCAGCTCAAGTTCGATTACCTCAACAAGATAGCAGGTCAGAATATCGAGAAAGACGTAGCTGTCAACATCCTCAAAGACCTTGACTGTCAAGTGGTTGAGTTGACCGACGCCTACGTCACCGTCGACGTCCCGACATGCAAAGTCGATGTGTATCGTCCGGCCGACCTCGTCGAGGAAATCCTCCGCATCTACGGCTACGACAACATCGCCATCCCGACCAAGATCAACGCCAGTCTTAACGTCAACGTCAAGCCCGACAAAGAGAAGATTCAGAAAGAGATTTCCATCTTCCTCGCTGCCAACGGCTTCTACGAAATCATGAACAACTCGTTGACGAAATCGGCATATACCCGCGAACTCGACAGCTTCGACGACGCTCATAACCTCAAGATTATGAACCCGTTAAGTTCTGACCTCGACGTCATGCGCCAGTCGCTGATGTTCGGCGGACTCGAGAGCATCGCCCGCAACCAGAGCTTCAAGAGCTTCGACATGAAGTTCTTCGAGTTCGGCAATGTTTACTTCTACAATGCTGAAAACAAGCAGACCGAAGACAAGCCGCTCAACCCGTATAGCGAGAACTTCCGTCTCGACATGCTCATCACAGGCAACGATAAGGAAGAATCGTGGAACAACAAGCCGCAGAGCCTTAGCTTCTACGACCTCAAGAAATATGTCCTCGGCATCATCCACAAGCTCGGCATCAACACCGAAGCCCTCGAGATGACAGAAGGCAATGAGTCACATTACGATTATTCAATCGTTTATTCATTGAATAACAATAAGTTAGTGACTTTAGGCAAGATCAACGCGAAGACCTTGAAGATGTTCGACGTGAAGAAGGAAGTCTATCATGCAACATTCGATTGGGATGCAGTGTTGAAAGTCGTGAAAGGCCTGAAGACCATCAGCTTCGAGGCATTGCCGAAGTTCCCGAGCGTGCGCCGCGACCTCGCCCTTGTCATGGACAAGACCGTGACCTTCGAGCAGGTGAAAAACGTTGCTTTGGCTACCGAACGCAACATACTGACGGCTGTCAACCTCTTCGACATCTACGAAGGCGACAAGATTCCGGCAGGCAAGAAACAATATGCTGTGAGCTTCACCTTGCAGGATAAGCAGAAGACGTTGACCGACAAGGTCATCGAGAAGACCATGGCACGCATCCAGCAGGCTATCGAGCAACAACTTAACGCAACACTGAGATGATCGACGTCCAAGCCATAAAGCAACGTTTCGGCATTATCGGCAACGACCCCAACCTAAACCGTGCCGTCGAGGTCGCGGCGCAGGTGGCGGCTACCGACCTCACCGTGTTTATCAACGGAGAGAGCGGCACCGGTAAGGACGTCTTCCCGCAGATAATACACCAGAACAGCGCCCGCAAGCACGGCCCTTACTTCGCCATCAACTGCGGCGCCATCCCGGAAGGCACCATCGACTCGGAGCTGTTCGGTCACGAAAAAGGCTCATTTACAGGAGCCTACGACACCCGCAAGGGTTATTTCGAGACCACCGACGGCGGCACCCTGTTCCTCGATGAGGTAGCGGAACTGCCTTTGGCGACACAGGCTAGATTGCTGAGAGTGCTTGAAAACGGTGAGTTTGTGAAGGTCGGCTCGTCGAAGATTCAGAAGACCAACGTGCGCGTGGTGGCTGCAACCAACGTCGACATCCCGACAGCTATCGAAAAGGGCCGTTTCCGTGAGGATTTATACTATCGCTTGAACACCGTCCCGATTCACATCCCGGCATTGCGCGAGCGTAAGGCTGACATCAGGCTGCTTTTCAGAAAATTCGCATCCGATATTGCTGAAAAATATAGAATCCCAGCCATTCAACTCACGCCAGAGGCCCTCGCGATGTTCGAAAACTACCGCTGGGACGGCAATATCCGTCAGCTGAAGAACGTCACCGAGCAGATCTCAATCATTGAGACCGAACGGGTTATCACGCCTGAGATTCTGCAAAACTACCTTCCGGCGCAGACCGTTCTGCCAACGCTCTTCAAAGACGAGAACAGAGCCGATGCAATCAACGAGCGCGACATCCTTTACAAGGTGCTGTTCGACATGAAGAAAGACATCACCGAGCTCCGCAAGACCGTCAACGAGCTGACATCGGGACAGATTTCAACGATTCAGCCGATGCCGCAGCAGCAGATCACTCCTATCCAAGGCACGGTGGTCGACTACGACAACACCCAGGATGCCGAGGTTGAATATCTTCAGGAGAAGCAAGCTAGCGATAATCTCTCGCTTGTAGATAAAGAAAACGAAGTGATTATCAAGGCTTTACGCAAATATAACGGCAAACGTAAAGACGCCGCCAACGAGCTCGGAATAAGCGAGCGCACGTTGTACAGAAAGATTAAGGAATACAATATTAAGATGTGATGCTTCGCATAATGTGCCGAAATGTGTAAAATGTGTTGGAATATGTTAAAGAGAATTAACACCTTATTAATATTAATCGCGGTCTTCATGCTGACCGGCTGCGGGATATATTCGTTCACAGGAGCGAGCATCCCGGCGGAGGCGAAGACTGTGTCGATTCAGTATTTCCCCAACAACGCCAACCTCGTCAACCCGATGCTTAGCGACGTGATTACCAACACTTTACGCGACTATTTCATGAATCAGACCACCCTCGACGAGGTTGCTGACAACGGCGACCTTGCCATCGAAGGCGAGATTATCGATTACAAGACTGCCCCGACGGCCATCACAGGCGACCAGGTAGCGGCGTTGAACCGCTTGACGATCACCGTGAACGTCAGGTTTTACAATAGATACGATGAATCTAAGAACTTCGAGCAGAAGTTCTCGCAATACGAAGATTACCCGAGCGATCAGGATCTGAATTCCATCCAGGAAGACCTTATGAGCACCATCTGCGAGAAGCTGTGCGAGGACATCTTCAATAAAGCGGTAGTAAACTGGTAAGATATTGAATAACAATTGGTTGACACGGTTAGATGTAGGCGAACTCGAGTCGCTGGTGAAGGAATATCCTTACTTCACCGTGGCACAGGTGTTGCTTGCCGTGAGCATGGGACGTGCCGACGACAATCGCGCAACAGAGCAGCTACGACTGGCCGCGGCGATGACACCCGACAGAAACGCGCTCCGCAAGCTCTTCATCAAACTCCCTGACGAGTTCGTTGAGACTGAAGATGATATCGACCTTGAGATGGCTCAACTCGAAGAGAAAAAGAAAAATCTCGACGAGCTGATGGCTATCATCAACTATAAAATCGCTGAGCTCGAAAGAAAGAAAACTGCACCTAAAAAAGCAGAAAAAAAGCTCTCGAAAGCCGAAATTATCGACAAATTTATCGCCGAAAACCCGTCGATTTCACGTCCGAAACAGGAATTTTTCAACCCGGTTTCAGCCGCACAAGAGTCAGTTATCGACCAAGAAAATATCGTAAGTGAAACATTAGCAACGATTTACGAGAATCAAGGGTATTATGCGAAGGCAATTTCAATTTATGAAAAATTAAAAGTTAAATATCCAGAAAAAAGTATTATTTTTGCAGGTCGAATTAATGCGTTAAAAGAAAAGTTAAACAATTAATATTTTTAAGACAATGTACGTAACAATTTCAGTGTTAATCCTTATCGTCAGTTTCTTGATGATGTTGGTGGTTTTGGTTCAGAACTCAAAAGGTGGCGGATTGGCATCCAACTTCTCATCACACAACCAGATTCTCGGCGTCCGCAAGACCACAGATTTTCTGGAGAAGACGACTTGGACATTGGCCATCTTGTTAGTGGTATTCTGCCTCGCATCAAGCGTGACACTTCCAAAGGGTGGAACACAGGAAGTCAGAGGCAGCAAGGTCGTTGAGAACGTTCAGCAGACCATGCCTCAGGAGATTCCAGCCGACATGCCGGTTGCAACAGAGCCGACAGAAGCTGCAGAATAATCTGAAAAGCAAGACAAAAGAATGTCAGAATGTCACGTTCTGACATTTTTTTTATCATTTTACTGACAAAAATCGCCTTTGGAATGATTTTTGATAAAATCAAAACGCAAGAAAATAACAATTAATAAAAATATAATAACATGGCAAAATTGAATATCAAACCGTTGGCAGACCGCGTCGTCATTGAGCCGGCTGTCGCAGAACAGAAAACCGCAAGTGGAATCATCATCCCTGACACAGCAAAAGAGAAACCTCAGCAAGGCACAGTTGTGGCAGTCGGTCCTGGCACAAAGGACAACCCGATCACAGTGAAGGTCGGCGATAACGTCATCTATGGCAAATATGCAGGCACCGAGTTCCACCTCGACGGCAAAGACTATATGATTATGCGTGAAAACGACATCATCGCAATCATCTAATTTCGTAAATAATTAAAAATCAAAGAGATATGGCAAAAGACATAATGTTCAATCTTGATGCACGCGACGGCTTGAAGAAAGGCGTCGACGCATTGGCAAACGCAGTGAAAGTGACCCTCGGACCTAAGGGCCGCAACGTCATTATCGAGAAATCATACGGCGCTCCTCATATCACAAAGGACGGCGTGACAGTGGCAAAGGAAATCGAACTCGCCGACCCGATTGAAAACATGGGCGCTCAGCTCGTGAAGGAAGTCGCCTCGAAGACCAACGACCTCGCCGGTGACGGCACCACAACAGCTACCGTTTTGGCACAGGCTATCGTGGCAACAGGCTTGAAAAACGTCATCGCAGGCGCTAACCCGATGGACCTCAAACGCGGTATCGACAAGGCAGTTGCTAAGGTCGTGGCATCGTTGAAACAGCAGAGCGAAATCGTTGGCGACAACAACGAGAAGATTCGCCAGGTTGCTACCATTTCGGCTAACAACGACTCAACAATCGGCTCACTCATCGCCGAGGCAATGGGTAAAGTGAAGAAAGAAGGCGTCATCACAGTTGAAGACTCAAAAGGTATCGAGACATACGTCGACGTCGTCGAAGGTATGCAGTTCGACCGTGGTTACATCTCACCTTACTTCGTCACCGATACAGAGAAGATGGAAGCTGTCTACGACAACCCATACATCCTCATCTACGACAAGAAAGTCAGCGTGATGAAAGACCTTCTCCCAGTTTTGGAGAAGACATTACAGACAGGCCGTGCATTGTTGATCATTGCTGAAGATATTGACAGTGAAGCACTTGCAACATTGGTCGTCAACCGCTTACGTGGCTCATTGAAGGTCGTGGCCGTCAAGGCTCCTGGCTTCGGTGACAGACGTAAAGAGATGCTTGAAGACATCGCCATCCTCACAGGCGGCACCGTCATCAGCGAGGAAAAAGGCTATCGTCTTGAAGATGCCACATTGGCAGAACTCGGCTCATGCGACAAGATCACCGTCACCAAGGACAACACCACCATCGTGAACGGTCACGGCGAGAAGGAGAACATCCAGGGCCGTGCAGCACAGATCAGATCGCAGATTGCTACTACGACATCGGACTATGACCGCGAGAAACTCCAGGAGAGACTGGCAAAGATCGCCGGTGGCGTTGCGGTCATCCACGTCGGTGCAGCATCAGAAGTCGAGATGAAGGAAAAGAAAGACCGTGTTGAGGACGCTTTGAACGCAACACGTGCCGCTATCGAAGAAGGTATCATCCCAGGCGGTGGCGTCGGATTCATCAGAGCTATCAAGGCTTTGGAGAAAATGAAAGGCGACAACGACGATGAGACGACAGGTATCTGCATCATCAAACGCGCCTTGGAGGAACCTCTCCGTCAGATTGTTGAGAACGCCGGCCTCGAAGGTTCAGTGGTCGTCAACAAGGTGGCTATGGGCAAAGGTGATTACGGCTTCAACGCACGTACCGAGGTTTACGAGAACCTGCTCAAGACAGGCGTCATCGACCCTGTGAAGGTGGCAAGAGTAGCCCTAGAGAACGCAGCATCAATCGCAGGCATGCTCCTGACAACAGAATGCGTGGTTTCGAATCATAAAGAGGAGAACCCAGCACCGCAGATGCCAGCTATGGGCGGCGGAATGCCAGGAATGATGTAAGAAATCTCCTTATTTCTTCAGCATGACGTCCTTTTATAATCACATGGTGGTTGCCGATGGGATGCTTCAGGAGATAAGGTTTTAGATTGACATCAAAAGTAATTTGAGTACGGCAAAAATGATTGCTGTACTCATTTTTTATTGCTTTTGCTTCGGTGACAAAGAATTTGTCGAGCTTCCTCCCACCCCACTTTAGGATGGTGTAGTCACCAAGCGGCAGGTCGCCCTGCACCGCCACGCCGATTCCTGACTCGAAGTGAGTGCGCATGGTCGTCTTGTAACACATCGACAATGGCACGGTGCAATGCGCAAACATCGAGGTTTTGTCGGTGAGTATTGACGGATTTGCCATGAAAGCCGGCTCGTTGCACAGTTTCTTGGCTAAAAGCATGGTCATCAAGGTCTGCATGTCGCCTTCGCAGCCCGCCACTATGCCTTCGTCGTTGAGACGAGCCAATGCCAGACAACTCGTTGTGTTACAAGCTTTTACAATGTCGAAACAACGAATTGTCATGGCATCCAGACGTTCTTCCTGACAGATTTTCTTGATGGCGGAGTATGTCTTATCAGCCGCCAGCAAATCGGTCTCTGCCGTTTCACCGATCTCATCGATAAGCCGTTGCAAATCAATGAAAACCGTCTCAATTCCAAAATGTTCATGGAGGTAGTCGTAGTCGACGCCGCTTGCGATCAGCCAGTCGGAGGGGTTGCCGAACACGCCTATGCGGGTGCCTTCGAACAACGACGCGCGCCGCGTCCGCACATTGACGATGTCGTTAAGGATTTCTTCGTTCGTTCCGTGGACTATCCTACCCTCTTGACCTTGTTCGCCGAGGTATGACAGAATCTCCAGCGATGCCGCCAGCGAGTTGTTGCGGCCGTCGGCAATCAACGTCGTCGTTTTCAACGCGCCCGTCGACCATAATGTCTTGAACAGGTTTTCCACGCCGCCGGTGGCAACCATCACAAAATCGGGTGCGGACGCGGCGCGCCATTCTCCGACGTTTTCATCGCCTAAAATTGTTATTTCGGCATTGCATTTGTTTTTCAACAAATCAAGCAATTCTGCGTATTCCGTACGGACAAAATCGTCGGATTGGAACGAGGAACGAAGAATTAAAACCTTCATATTTAATGAGTTACAACGAATTTTTCAGTCTTGTCGCCAATTTTTATGAAATAAACACCATTTTGATAATTTGAAGTATTGATGTTCAACTCATCGGTAGCAAAAGTCTCAAAAATGACTTGTCCTAAAGCATTGTAAACACTGACATTTCCGAGATTTTGACCATTAATCATCAGATTATCTTTTACAGGATTCGGATAGAGAGTAAAATCGTCATCGGCAATTTCATAAACAGCATCTTCGCATTCATATTGAATGATACCCTCCGCATTCATGTATTGAACCATCATTTCGAGTGTCGGAGGATAGATATCGCGCTGAGCGAAGGTGTGATCCGGGCGGATGAGCATGATTGTCGGATACATCGCCACAGGAATTGATTGAGCTATTGTGTTGCCTCCGCCGTCGCGACTGATGGTAGGATATTGAACGCCATAAGTCTCAACCCAAGTCTGGCAAGTGGCATCGCCTCCATTAGCGCTGATTTCCATAAAGAACACATCATGATCGTTACAGCCATAAGTTCTGTACGCTTCGACCATGTCAGACATAACGTCTTGGCTATATGGATCGCCCGTAAGGAAGAAATTGATGAGAACATACTGTCCGTTATCGAGAATCGAATAGAGATTTATCGCATTACCATCGATGTCGGTGCCAGTAAAATCAGGCATTATCTCACCGCCGCCAGGAGTCGTGGTGACGTATTCCTGAGCCACTTCGTAAAGAATGTTTCCAGCGTCAACAGGGACGGCACAAATCAAATATTCGGTGTTTGGAACGAGGTCCATAAAAGTATTCGAAAGCTCGTAATTGCCTGGCATTCCATATGCTTGAAGATATTCGCCCAACGTCATTCCTGTAGATGTCATCCATTCGTTAAACTCTTCTTCGGTAGCCATCATATAAAAGTAGGTGGCACAGTCTTCATTAGGTGTAAATGTGGCTGTAACTTCAGTTTCCAAAACTTGGTCGACAGTGATTGTCACCTCTGGATTTGGCACAGGAGCGGTGCAGTCGTGTTGCTGGATTCCGTAAGGTGTCAAAGAGTTGATGATGGTCTGTGCGTTGCTGATTGGCCAAAGATCGTTGATGAGAATTGAGCGGTCGGGAGCAATGAGAATCACTGTCGGAAACGCCCCGATTTGATATTGATTGCATATTGTTCCTCCGCCTGCTGGGCCGCCAATGGTAGGATACTCTACGCCATATGTGTTTGTCCAACTCTGGCAAGCCGCATCGCTATCTCTATCAGAGATTTCAACATAAAAAACATCATGCATATTGCAACCGAAAGCATAATACGACTCCACCACTTTAGGTGTTGCCTGTTGGCAAGGTCCACATGTTGTAAAGAAAAAGTCAATCAGAACATACTGTCCGCCATCCAAAATGTCAAACAAGTGAACTTCTGTTCCGTGGCAGTCAGTAGCTGTAAAATCAACGGCTGTTGTTAATGGACATTGAGCAAAGATATTGAGACTCAATGTGATAGCAAAAATAAAAGTAAAGATTTTTTTCATGATTATAATTTTAAATGTTAATATCAAGAGCAAAAATACAAAAAAAATCAAACGCCCTAAAAAACTTTATAAACTTTCAAACTTTAAAAACTTTTTACTAATTTTGCATCTTGTTATGGAAGAAGAGAAATCAAGGAAGCGCGACCGTATCATCAAAGGGTTTTCGAAGCTGCTGAAAGAGGACAAATTGAAGGCTGTTTCAGAGTATATTGAGAATCCTGGAGAGTTTATTGCCCTTTTGAAAGGCTTTTGGTACAGCGATTCGGAGAAGCAGAAACAGTTCGACGAGTTCAGCGAGAACACCATCTCCAACTTCCATATCCCTTACGGCGTGTCGCCAAACGTGGTGATCAACGGCAAGATCTACGTGGTGCCGATGGTCATCGAAGAAAGCAGTGTGGTGGCGGCAGCGTCGGCAGCAGCGAAGTTCTGGGGTGACCGTGGCGGTTTCCATGCCGAAGTGATTGATGTTCAGAAGGTTGGACAGCTTCATTTTTGCTATAAAGGCGATAAAGAAACGCTTAAAAACCTCATGCCTGAGATTAAGGAGGAGCTGCTGAAGTCGACAAAAGACATCACCGCCAAGATGGAGAAACGCGGCGGCGGAATCCTCGATATTCAATTGGTTGACTTCACTGAAAAGCTCAAGGATTACTATCAGTTGCGAGTGACTTTCAACACCTGCGACTCGATGGGAGCCAACTTCATAAACTCATGTCTCGAGACGTTCGGACATACTTTGCAGGATTATTTCTTGCGTAAAGGCGAAAATGTCGAAATCGTGATGGCGATTTTGTCGAACTACACCCCTGAATGCCGAGTGAAGGTATGGGTTGAATGTCCTATTTACGACCTCGACCATGTCGACGAACACCTTGACGGTCAGGGCTTTGCAGAGAAATTCAAGAAGGCTGTCGACATCGCACATATCGACGAATATCGTGCCACGACGCATAACAAAGGCATCTACAATGGCATCGACGCTGTGGTGATAGCCACAGGCAACGACTTCCGCGCCACCGAGGCGGCTGGACACGCTTATGCCTCGCGCAACGGACATTACGAGTCGCTGAGTTCGTGCGAGATTACCGACGGAATGTTTAAGTTCTGGCTCGAAGTCCCGATTGCGCTCGGCACCATTGGCGGACTGACAAGCCTCCACCCTCTCGCTAAGGAATCGCTGGAATTGCTCGGTCATCCATCGGCCCCTGAGCTGATGATGATAGCAGCCACCATGGGACTTGCCAACAACTACGCGGCAGTCAAGTCGTTGACTACCAAAGGAATACAACAAGGCCACATGAAGATGCACCTTGCCAACATCCTCAACCAACTGGGAGCTACTGATGAGCAGAAAGCCGCAGCCCTCGTTCACTTCAAGGATGTCACCGTGACGTACGCTGCAGTTGAAGAATTTCTAAAAAATAATGGCTAAATACCGCGCTAACGGCAAATTCCTTCTTTCGGGCGAATACCTTGTCCTGCAGGGCGCTCGCGCCTTGGCGTTGCCGTTGAATCTCGGGCAGTCGTTGGAAGTGACCACCATCGACGACGAAAACGGCATGATTCACTGGGATGCCTACACCCCAAAGGGTTTCTGGTTTGCCTCCATCTTCAGCAAGCACGATTTTACTGTCCATGCCTCCGACGACATGGAGAAAGCCGACAACCTCAGCAGGATTTTCAAAGCCATTAAGTCGCTGAATCCCAACATCTTACAGGATAAGAAAGACTATTTCTTCACCACTCGTCTGGAGTTCGACAGCGAATGGGGACTCGGCAGCAGCTCCACTCTGATATCGCTTTTGTCACAGTGGGCGGAGGTCGATCCTTACGAGCTTTTGAAGATGACAATGGGCGGCTCGGGCTACGACATCGCCTGCGCAACAGCTTCACAACCAATAATTTATCATCTCGAAAACGGCTCTCCTGTCGTTGAAAAAGCCGATTTTCACCCTGCTTTTGCCGATAAGTTGTATTTCGTTTATCAAGGTCACAAACAGAGCTCCGGCAAGGAAGTGAAATCGTTCAAAGAACGGGCGCAAAAATATGATTATTCCTCAGAGTGCTCCGAGATTTCTGAGATCTCCGAGAAACTCATAAATGCCACTTCTTTCAACGATTTTTGCGCCCTTTTGACGCGACACGAAGAGCTTATGAGCCGTTGTTTGGGGCAGCAGCCATTAAAGTCGCAATATCCTGATTTTCAAGGTGTTATCAAATCACTCGGCGCCTGGGGTGGTGACTTTTTCTTAGCAGCGACGGAGCTCCCGGAAAAAGAAGTTATTGGTTATTTCAAAGGAAAAGGATTGAAAACCGTTTTGAAATACAACGAAATTGTCTTGTGATTTTATGAAAAAGCATCGAATTCTTTTCGTTTGTCACGGCAACATCTGCAGGAGTCCGATGGCGGAGTTTATTCTAAAAGATATGGTCGAAAAGGCAGGAATTGCTGACGATTTCGAGATTGCATCGGCGGCCACTTCGACCGAAGAGATTGGTAACGACATCTATCCTCCGGCTAAACGTATTTTGTTTCAAAAAGGCATAAAATTCGAAAGCCGTCATGCGCGACAAATCACCAGAAAAGACTACGATTATTACGACTTCATCATCGCAATGGATGAGAATAATCTCCGCAATTTGAGGAGGATGCTTTGCGAAGACACCAAAAACAAGATTTCCCTAATGATGAGCTACGCCGGAAAGCACTGCGACGTTGCCGATCCTTGGTACACCGGCGATTTTGAAACCACATATAGAGATTTAATCGAAGGCTGTGAAGGGTTTTTTAAAACCTCTTTTTAAAAATATTTTTATTTGTCGGATTATTATATTACTTTTGTGGTTTGAAAATAATACTATCATGAAAAAACTATTAGTCTTAGTAATTTGTCTTTTGATGACAGGAAGCATTTATGCTCAAAAGCATTTAACATTCAAAGGTGTACCGATTGATGGAACACTAAAAGAATATACCGAAGCCATGGTAAATGCTGGGTTTACGTTTGAAGAGACAGAAAACGGGGTCTCCACTTTGTCGGGTGATTTTGCAGGCTATAAAGATTGTCAGATTAAAGTCTCTACGTTGAAAAATTGTGATATTGTTAGTCATGTTGACGTGTTCTTTTCTAGTAGCATTAACTGGTCTCCGATTCTTAATGATTACGAAAAATTGAAAGGAATGTTGACAAAAAAGTATGGGAAATCGACTAAATGTATCGAAAGATTTTCAAGACCTGCTGATAGTGATGGTTCAAAAATGAGAGCACTATTCAATGATGAATGCGAATGGTATACAACATTCTCCAACGAATACGGAGAGATCAAAGTGTCCATAGTTAAAGGAAGATTTATTCTTGACGGAAGAGTATGTATCTCCTACTATGACAAAGTTAATTCCAACATAGTTAATCAAGCCGCAATGGATGATTTGTAGGAATTAATTCTTTATCCGAGCAAATCAGCATATCATCTTTTTTTCTCCAAAAAGATATTCGTTTTTTCAAAATTATTTCGTATAATTGCAGTTTGGAATAATGTGAAGCGAATTTTTTGATGAAAATTTGGAAAAACATCATAACCCTCTCATTCTTAATGTGTTTGCTTTTCGGAACACAGCACACCGCTATGGCCGAAGAGCAGACCAAGGAGGAATTCAATGCCGGCGAGGTGATCATCGAGCATATCCTCGACTCCTACGAATGGCATATCTTCACATGGAAAGGCCACGAAGTGTGCCTGCACCTTCCGATAATTGTCTTTAGCGAAGGCCGCGGCTACACCTTCTCGTCAAAGGTGTTTCACGAAAAAGACAGCTACGTCACGACGAACAAAAAGACCGGCGAGACCATCACATTTGCCATCCCGCGCGACGGAAAATACAAGAACAAAGTTGTGATTGTCAACGCCGATGGCACACAGAAACGTCCGTTCGACATCTCCATCACGAAAAACGTATTCGCACTATTTATATCGTGCACGATACTTTTAGTTTTGTTCTTCCTGGTGACAAAAGCCTACCGCCAGCGCGGCGAGAAAGCCCCCAAAGGACTGCAGTCGCTGTTCGAGATGCTCATCGTCTACGTGCGCGACGACATCGCCCGCAAGGCCATCAGCGAAAAGCAGGTCGACCGTTACCTGCCCTATCTCATCACAGTGTTTTTCTTCATCTTCATCAACAACCTGATGGGACTGATTCCGATCTTCCCGTTCGGAGCCAACATCACGGGAAACATAGCGGTGACGGCCTGTCTGGCGCTTTTCACCTTCTTCATTACGAACCTTCTCGGAAACAAGGAATATTACAAGGACATCTTCAACACGCCGGGCGTGCCGTGGTTTTTGAAGTTCCCACTGCCTCTCATGCCGATCATCGAGACGGTGGGCTGCTTCACTAAGCCGTTCGTGCTGGCGGTGCGTCTGTTTGCCAACATCACGGCTGGACATATCGTGGTGCTGGGCTTCATCAGCAGCATCTTCATCGTTGCGCAGATAAGCGCTGCAGGAGGTGGCGCGATGTCAGTGTTCTCGCTGATTCTCGTCATCTTCGTCGACTGCATCGAGCTGCTGGTGGCCTACATCCAGGCGTATGTGTTCACCCTGTTGTCGGCCTTATATTTTGGAATGGCGAGCAAGGAGCATCATCATTGAATTTTGAATTTTAAATTTTGAATCTTTAAATAAATTAAAGTTATGTCATTATTAGTAGTGTTACAAGAAGTAGCAAAGGCAGTGGTTGATTTGGCACCTCTCGCAAAGTTAGGCGCAGGTCTCGCTGCAAGTATCGCAACCATCGGTGCAGCATTGGGTATCAGTAAAATCGGCAGCAGCGCATTGGAATCAATGGCTCGCCAGCCCGAGGCAGCAGGTAACATCCAGACAAGCATGATTTTGGCAGCCGCTTTCGTGGAAGGTGTGTCACTTTTCGCAGTGGTCGTCTGCTTGCTCGTCGCTGTAGGTTGAGAAAGTATCTTAGGTTGTAACGGTTGGTTGCAACCTAAGATTTTAAAACAGATTAAATTATTAAATTATGGAATTGATAACTCCTGATTTCGGGTTTTTCTTTTGGATGGTGATAGCCTTCGGCATCGTCTTCTTCTGCCTGGCGAAGTTCGCTTTCCCGGTCATCGGCAAGGCTTTGAAGACACGCGAGCAGAAGATTGCCGAGTCGCTCGAGAACGCTGAGCGAATCCATAAAGAGATGCAGAGCATTGAAGCTAAAAACGAAGAGCTCCTCAAGAAAGCCCGCGAGGAACGTGAGGCGATGCTCAACGAAGCCCGAATCTCACGCGACAAGATCATCGAAGAAGCCAAGGAAAAGGCGAAAGATGAGACCAACCGACTCGTGGAATCGGCCAAAGAAACTATAGAAAACGAGCGTAAGGCGGCGATGACCGACATCAAAAACGAAATCGCCAACATCTCGATAAAAGTCGCCGAGAAGATTCTCGAAAAAGAACTCTCGACCGACGAGGCACAGCTGAAATATATTAACGAAATTATCAAAGAGACTGATAATCAATAAGATAGTATGAGAAACACATTGTTGATACGCCGCTATGCGAAGGCATTCCTCGACTACGCCATCAAAAACAACATGGCCGACCAGGGACTTGCCGACCTCGAGCTTATCACAAACACTCTGCAAGATCACCGCGAGCTGCGTAACATACTGTCGCAACCATTTTTATCGAAAGATAAGAAAGAAAATATCATAAACAGGGTTTTTAAAGATAAAATCTCTGCTAACACATTGAAATTCATCACGTTAATGCTCGACAAGAACCGTCAGGACATCATCCCGCAGATACTTGTCACTTATCGTGAGCTATATAACGAATACAAAGGCATCGCCGAGGTGACGATAACCACGGCGGTGAAAATCGATGAGCCGACACAGCAGAAGCTTCTCTATTTCGTAAAGGATAAAGTTTCCGGTAAAGTGGTGATTACCAACAAGATAGATAAGAGCATCATTGGAGGTTTCATCATCAATTATCTTGATTATCAGTACGACAGAAGCGTGAGAAATGAGCTGAAGGAGTTACAGTCGATATTTAATGAGAATTTATACGTAAAAGGATATTAGTATGGGACAAATTAAACCCGCTGAGGTATCAGCAATTTTGCTTGATGAGTTGACGAACTTCGAGAACGAGGCGTCGCTTGATGTGAAGGGCACCGTGCTCAACGTCGGTGACGGCGTGGCGCGCGTGTACGGCATGAGAGACGCTGAGGCGGGCGAGCTGGTGGAGTTCGAGAAGAACGGCGCCATGGGCATAGTGTTGAACCTCGAGGAAGACAACGTCGGCGTGGTGCTTCTGAGCGAAGCCGGTAACATCAACGAGGGCGACACCGTGGTATGCACGCACCGCATCGCTTCAGTGAAGGTGGGCGAAGGCCTGCTCGGACGTGTCATCAACACCCTCGGACAGCCTATCGACGGCAAGGGCGAGATCAAAGGCGAGACGATAGAGATGCCTCTGGAACGTAAGGCGCCGGGCGTCATCTTCCGTAAGCCTGTGGACGAGCCGCTGCAGACCGGCATCAAGGCCATCGACGCGATGATCCCGATAGGACGCGGACAGCGTGAGCTCATCATCGGTGACCGTCAGACGGGAAAGACAGCAATTGCTATCGATACCATCATCAACCAGAAAGAGTTTTACGACAAGGGAGAGCCTGTCTATTGCATCTACGTGGCAATCGGACAGAAAGGCTCGACCGTCGCCAACATAGTGCAAAGCCTTGAAGATCATGGCGCTTTGCCGTATACCATAGTGGTGGCCGCAACGGCTTCCGACGCTGCCGCAATGCAGTACTACGCTCCGTTTGCAGGCGCCGCCATTGGCGAATATTTCCGCGACACGGGACGTGCTGCGCTCATCATCTACGATGACCTGTCGAAACAAGCCGTGGCATACCGCGAGGTGTCGTTGCTACTCCGCCGCCCGCCTGGACGTGAGGCATATCCTGGTGATGTGTTTTACCTCCATTCGAGGCTCCTGGAACGTGCGGCGAAGATTATCAACAACGACGAGATCGCAGCTAAGATGAACGACCTGCCCGAGTGCTTGAAAGGAAAGGTGAAGGGCGGCGGATCGTTGACGGCATTGCCTATCATCGAGACGCAGGCTGGCGACGTGTCGGCATACATCCCGACCAACGTCATCTCCATCACCGACGGACAGATATTCCTCGAGACAAACCTCTTCAACGCGGGTATCCGTCCGGCCATCAACGTGGGTATCTCGGTGTCGCGTGTCGGCGGCAAAGCCCAGATCAAGTCGATGAAGAAGGTGGCAGGAACCTTGAAGCTCGATCAGGCACAGTTCCGCGAGCTCGAGGCATTCTCGAAGTTCGGCTCCGACCTCGACGCGGCCACACAGGCGGTGCTCGACAAAGGTCGCCGTAACGTGCAGATACTGATACAGCCACAGTCGTCGCCATTGCGCGTCGAAGAAGAGGTGGCAATCATCTACTGTGGTGTGAACAACCTGTTGAGGAAGATTCAGCCGAATCAGGTGGCGGAGTTCCAGAAACGTTATCTGTCGCTGCTCAACAGCTCACATAAAGACACCATGGAGGCGTTGCGCACCGGTAACTACGGCGACGACGAGAGGGCGGTTCTGAACAAGGCAGCCGAAGACGTCGTCAACGGAATGATTAAGAAAGACTAACGATTATGGCAAATCTCAAGGAAGTAAGGACACGAATCAACTCGGTGAATTCGACGATGCAGATCACCTCTGCGATGAAGATGGTGTCGGCGTCGAAGCTCCGTAAGTCGCAGAACGCGATAACGGCGTTGCGTCCGTATGCTTCCAAGCTTCAGGAGATAATGTCGCGCCTCTCGTCGTCGCTGCAAGCCTCGGCGGAAGGCGTCTATGCCAAGGTTCACAAGGAAAATCCTGAAGACGAGAAGATTCTGCTCATCCCGGTGGCTTCAAACAAAGGCCTTTGCGGGGTGTTTAACGTCAACGTGCTGCGTGAGACTTTACGGCTTTTGAGCGAAGATTATAAGGTTCAATACGAAAAAGGCAATGTCGAGATCCTCTGCATCAGCAAGAAGATTGAGGAGACGCTGAAGTTCAGGAAATACCATGTCTCGGGCAATGAAAACGAGATTCTCGACAAACTTTCTTACGAAAACGCTCTTCCGTTTGCCGAAAAACTGATGGCTGACTTTGCAGAGGAGAAATACGACCGTATCATCTTCATTTACAATCAGTTTAAGAACGCTGGAACGCAGATTTTGGTGGACGAGCAGTTCCTTCCTATCGTCGGAGCGGAGCCTGTCAAGGAAGACGAGCAGCCTGCCGATGAGATTGAATACATCTTCCAGCCTTCGAAGGAAGAGATTCTTAACTCGTTGATACCCAATTCGTTAAAACTGCAACTTTATAAGATTTTGCTCGACAGCTTCACCTCGGAGCATGGTGCGAGGATGGTCTCGATGACGCAGGCCACCGACAACGCCGCCGAACTGCTGAAAGAGCTTAACCTGTCGTACAACAAAGCCCGCCAAGGTGCCATCACCAACGAGATCATTGAGATTGTCGGCGGCGCTAATGCTTTATAAATCAAAAGTTTAGGATATGAAGGTCCTCATGATTCTCGACCATGTGTTTCCGCCCGACACCAGGGTTGAAAACGAGATTGCGAGCCTCTCGGCGGCCGGTCATGAGGTTCACATCGCCTGTTTTGCGCAGGATAACAAGCCTTTGGTGGAGAAAAAGGCCACTTGCATCATCCACAGGAAAAAGATTTCGAAGTTCACGTTCAAAGCGAGCGTCGGCGTGCTGAAACTCCCGTTTTACTTCAGGTTTTGGAGAAAATTCGTCAACGAGCTCTTTGCCGAAAACGGCTTTGATGTGATACATATCCACGACTTGCCGCTTGCCAAGATCGGTCTGGAGGCAAAAAAGAGATACAACGTAAAATACATCCTCGACCTTCACGAAAACTGGCCGGTGTTGCTGCAGCTTTCACAGCACACCAACACGTTTTTGGGCAAGATGCTGTCGTCGAACTCGCAATGGGTTGATTATGAGCGTGATATGTGCCAAAAAGCCGACGAGATTATCGTGGTCGTCGATGAAGCCAAGAAACGAATCGCCTCGCTCGGAGTCGATGAGAAGAAGATTCACGTCGTTTCTAACACATTGGATATCAATCAGTTTGATGTTATCGAAAGAAAGGGGTTCAACAAAGAGAATTTCAGGATTCTGTATGTCGGCGGCATCAATTATCATCGTGGAATTCAATATGTTATCGACGCTCTTGCGATTTTGAAGTCGAAGGGCATCAACATATATTTCGACCTTGTCGGTGACGGACGATATCTTGCCGACATCAGGGAACGTATTGTCGAGAAACACGTCGAAGACCTTGTGGTTGTTCATGGTTTCAAGAAATACACTCAGATTCCTGAGGTTTATGAAAACGCTAATCTGGCGATTATTCCGCACATCAAATCGGGACATACCGACAACACCATTCCGCATAAGATTTTCCAGTATCTCTATGCCGAGATCCCGATTCTCACGTCGAACTGCGACCCGTTGGAACGCATTGTAAATGAGACACATAGCGGCATCAGCTATCATTACGACAATGCCGAGGAGCTGGCCGGAATCATGGAAGAGTTGTATAAAAATCCGGAAAAACTCAACGACTACATCCATAATGGACGTCAGGCGGTTGTTGAGAAATACAATTGGGCTGTCGACGGCGCCAAACTCAATGAGTTATACCGTTCAATAGGCTGACGTAATCCTTCGTCAGGTTTCTTCTCGAATATTTTGCCACCTCTGCTCTATCGCCTATAAGCGATTGATTATCAGTTCTTTTATTGAATTTTTCAAGAATAATTTCTTTCATCCGAGCCTTGTCGTCGTAATCGGCAGTGGCGCCGCAACGGGTCTCGGAGAGAACCTTGGCCGCATCGCCTTCGGTAGGGCCAATCGAGAGAACCGGACGACCAGCAGCGAGATATTCAAACAGCTTGCCTGTCAGTATGCATTCGGCTTTCTTGGCACGCGGTATCAAGAGAAGAAGTAAATCTGAATTTTGTTGATACTCAAGCACTTGAGAATGCTGCATATACTCGATATTGCTGACTTTTTCATTCAATCCCTTTTCAGAAATATAATTCCTGACGGAAGCATCGATATGTCCTATAAGATTGATTTTCAATGCTTTGGCAAACTCGGCATTTTCATCGCAAAGCTCTTTGAAGGCATCCCAGATCACGAATGACTCATTCGGAAGCAAAACTCCAGTATAAGAAACCGTAAACTGCTTATTATCAATGACTTGAGGTTCAATTTTGGCACATTCTTCATCGTAGCCATTGGTTATGACTTCGACATTCTTAGCACCGAGTTTTTTCATGTCGTCGGCGCCATGCCAGCTCACTGCCACGACCTTGTCGGCTTGCGTAATCACTTGATTTTCAAGCTTTTTATGCTTTCTGATGCTGCATTTCGTAAGCTTCAGGGAGTCAAAATAAAACACATCGGTCCAAGGGTCGCGGAAATCGGCCACCCACGGAATGTTGAGTTGTTTATGTAAAGCCTTGGCTATCAGATGCATAGAATGTGGCGGACCTGTAGAGATGATAGCATCGACAGGATGTTCCTTCAGATAATTCTTAAGATATTTCACCGACGGCTTGATCCACCAGCGGCGCGCGTCGGGGATGAAGAAATTGCCTCTAATCCAAAGACTTACGTTCTCTTTCCAGCCGCTTTTTGTGGCGCCCTCGTTGATAAATCCGGCTTTCACCTTCTCCCCCTTCTTGAGTCCGAGGAAGCGTTTATAGAAACGGTATGGCTCCACGATCGGCCGTCTGATAACCTCCGTCTCGGGCGCCACATCCTGTGCCAGTGAGGCATCTTCGACAGGATATTCAGCGTCTTCGGCGGTATAAATCACCGGCTGCCATCCGTTTTCGGGCAGATATTTCGACATCTTCAGCCAGCGCTGAACGCCCGAACCTCCCGACGGCGGCCAATAATATGTGATTATCAGTACGCGTTTCACTGTTTCTTGCAGTTTTTAATTGAGAAATAACAAACCGCGACCAAGCCCAACAAAATCAGCAGCGAAGTAATCAGCTGAATAGCATTCCCGATGCGCCAAATGCTTGGCTCATAACGCATTACGATCTCATGCTGACCTGCTGGAACGATGGCCGAGCGCAAGATATAATCGCTTCTGAACAGCGGACTCTCAACGCCGTCGATCCACATCTTCCAGCCTTTCTTGGTCCAGATTTCAGAGAAGACCACCAACTCGTCTTTCGATGAATCGAATTGATATTTCAGCTGATTCGGCTTATATTCGACAAGTTTGACAACACCTTCTGCAGGTGAAGCCTTGAAGTCGCCAACCAGACTCTTAAATTCATTGTTGACAATAGCCACTTCATGCACGTCGGTGTCGGCGATGGCGTCTATCTCCTCGTTTGGCGTCGCCACCCACTTGATATCCCCTACAATCCATGCGTTTCCGAAGGCTTCGTAGTTCCTCGAAAGCTTCTTCTGACCATCTTTAGCATAAATTATGTATCTGGTATTCAGCATGTTAAGAACCTTCCAGTAGTTCACGTCACTCTTGCTGAGATAACGGTCGATAACGTCCTGATAGCGACGAAGCTTAGCGCCACTGTAGCCGCCTATCGACTTGTGGAAATATGAGGTGCTGGCATCGTTGAAGGTGCTCAAAGTGAGGTTCAGCACACGATAGTCGAGGTCTTTGTCCTGCAGAATCTGCTTGTCGACATCGCTCATCACGAAAGGCTTGTCGGCCTTGCTTTTCGCAATGAAATTATTGTTGTTGAGATAACGTTTGTCGATGGTAAACATATCGGCGACGACCAGCAAAACCAATCCGCCAAACATTACGTTTTTATTCAGTTTTCCACTGATACTCAATAAAATAAGTATTGCTGACACATAAATATAAAGGAAGCTGCGTATGGCATCATGTTTGAAAATGGCTGCACGTACCTTCTCGAGTTCGGCAGCGAAAGTAGCATAAACCGCACCATCCTGTCCAGCCTGCAGCTGCTTAAACTGATAAGCCTCATCGGCACTCAGGAAACTGAAGAACGTCTGTGGCATGGCATAAAACAGCAGGCACAGACCGCCTGTTATTCCCAGTGAGATGTAGACATATTTTCTGTTTTCCTTAAGAGCTTCGGGGTTTTTGAATATCTCCGCCAAAGCGAGTATGGCCAGCAACGGCATGCACACCTCGGCTATCACCAGCGTCATCGAAACGGCGCGGAATTTGTTGTAACCCGGGATGTAGTCGAGGAAGAAATCGGTGAATCCCATGAAGTTTTTGCCCCAGCTGAGCAAAATTGACAAGATTGTAGCCGCCAGAAGCACCCATTTATACTTGCCTTTTACGACAAAAAGTCCGAGGACAAAAAGGAAACAGACGATAGCACCCACGTAGACTGGTCCGCTGGTACCCGGCTGGTCACCCCAGTAGGCGTTCTGCTGCGCTATGGTTGAACGGAAACGTGCGTCACACTTGTCTAAAGCCGAGTTTTTGTTGCCGATATATCCCGAGGCGCCGCCCTTCGCGTTAGGAATCATCAGGCTCCAGGTCTCCCCTATGCCGTAGCTCCACTGCGTAACGTAGTCTCTGTCAAGGCCTTTCGTCTGGTTGGTGACGTTCTTTGTCAGCACCGGTTTGCCTCGCATGGTCTCCTTGCCGAACTCATAGTTGGCATAGAGCGTTGTGGTGCTTGTCAAAATAGCGATAATGGCAACGCCCACAAGGATTCCGCTTGCTTTGAGGAAATGCTGGTATTTCTTTTCTTTTATCGTCTCGATGAGCTCCGCAATGATGATACACACCACGATGAGCAGCAGATAATATGTTATCTGAAGGTGTCCGGCACGAATCTCAAGCGCCAGTGCGATAGCCGTCAACACTGCTCCCCAGAGGTATTTTCCCTTGTAAGTCAACAAGATACCTGCGATGACGGGAGCCATATATGCCATTGCCATCGCCTTGGAGTTATGTCCCGCGCCTATCACGATAAAGAGATACGAGGTGAAGCCGTAGGCCAGCGCCCCGATGAAGCTTATCCAGATGGAGCAGTCGAGCACCAGCAGCAGGATGAAGAAGCCCAGCATGCTGATGAAGACGGCACCTATAGGATGCGGGAACCCCAGCGAGAGCGTGCGGTTGACGTAAGTCATGAGGTTGCTGTTCTGCGGCACGCTGATGTTCCATGCCGGCATTCCGCCGAACATGGAGTTGGTCCAAAGACTCTGCTCACCCGTTTTTGCTTTAAAATCGACAATTTCCTGCGACATGCCCTTGTACATCTCGATGTCGTGCTGTTTCAAGCGTTTTCCCTGCATAATTGGAGAGAAATACACGAGGGTTATCACCGCAAAAGCGACGATACAAAGGGCTATCCAAAGAGCTTTTTTATTTTCAGAAAAGAAATTTTTAATCTTCATAATACTAAAAAAACATTTTTACTTATTACCCTGCCACTCATAGCATCCCATATCGATTCTTCCACCGAAAATCCTAGGATTTCCTGCCAAATCGGTGTCTGGAATGAACATCCCCGGAGTATTGATTCCAGCGTCGATGCATGGACTGTTACCCGACAGACGGTAGTCGCGGCCTTGCTCATTGACGAACAACGGGTTGACTTCAAGCATATTATTATAATGGTCGGGCATGACATGTTCATACCCATTTATCGAATCCAGTCCGTACTGCACCAAGCTGTTGTTGAACATCGGGTCATTGTCGGAACCCCAGAGCCATATCTGCGAGCCCATGTAGTACTCTGTCGTGTCTTTTAAAGTATGGGCATACGCATGATTTCCCCAGAAAATACAGTTGTTTATCGTAGGAGCAGCCTCAAAAGCGGCTTGCATACCGGCACCGCCGCCACCTCCGCAAGAATTGTTGACGATAGTGAGGTTGTTCAACTCAGGATCGGATGTCGCCATTGCCAGACCGCCGCCATAATGCACAACCGAGTTGTTGTAAGCCAACATATTCGACACCTTAACCGAATACCCTTTACAGCGCTGAATGCCCAGTCCTGCTGCATTTACCGCCTCGTTATCATAAAACACGGCATTTCTCAAAACCATGTTGCAACTGTCGATATTCATACCTCCGCCGTATGCCGATTCGCTGTGGTTATGATGAAAAACCATGTCGTGAATATCGAGTTGGCATTTCAAAAACTGGAACCCGACGCCCCAGGTGTAACTGCCCTCAAATCCTACGGTAAAATTATCATAAACCTCACTGTCGTGGATATTCATCGTAGAGTTTTCAGCATAGATAGCTGCACCTTTTCTTCGTGCGGTGTTATGATGAAAACGACAATTCGAAATCTCCATATTGCGAGCAAATTCTACGTAAAACATGCCTCCATCGGCATCGCGAGGAGTCTTTCCGTATGAAAAATCACAATAATCAAACTTCACCATTTCCGGTTTGCTAAAATAAATGCCTCGCCATGCACCGGCCTCGTTATTTTCAAAGTCGGCATAGCCGGTAGTATCGGCAACAGTGAACGTTATGCGTGAATTTTGCTGACCTATTGCCGTCAAATCACCATAAACACTTATTCCGAAATAACCGTCGGAGATGACCTTCGTGCCAGCTACGATCTGAAGAGCCTCTTCCTTCGGGACGACGACATCGCCGATAATATGAACCTCGCCGCTCCACGTACCCGACTGCTCGCCAGAGACTTGTGTAACCTGCACGTCGGTGTGATTCACGGATGTCTCGCGCTTACAACCTATGGTCACAATGGTACAAAAAACCGAAATTATCAATAGGATTCTTCTCATAACATCAATGATTATAATTAATGTGACAAAGATACTAATTTTTTGAATAGGTGGAATTATGATTTTTTATTATTTTTGCATCATGAAAATTTGTGCAAGGATAATAACGGTCATAGCGGTCGCCTTTCTGCTTGTCGGATGCGCCAATGTGGTAATGCCTTCAGGCGGTCCGAAAGACACCAAGTCGCCGGTGGTGCTCGAGGCGTCGCCTGCCAACAACTCGACGGGGTTTACAGGCAAGACGATTCACCTCACCTTCGACGAGTTTGTGACGCTCAACAACCCTACAAATAACGTGCTGATTTCGCCTCCTGTAAGCAAGAAACCCACATATCGCACAAGTGGTAAAACGTTGATTATCAAGTTTGAAGAACCATTGCAACCCAACACAACATACTCCATCAACTTCGGCGATGCCATCAAGGATCTGCACGAAGGAAATATCTTCAAAGGCTACACCTTCAACTTCTCGACTGGTGCTAGCATCGACTCGCTTTCACTGAAAGGAAAAGTGATTTCAGCTTCAGCATTGACACCAATGGACGGCATGATTGTAGGATTGTATTCTGATGATAATGAATCAGTTACACTCGATTCGCTTCCATATAAAGTGAAGCCGAACTACATCACCACGACCGACAAACAAGGTGTGTTTGAGTTTTCGGGACTAGCCGATAAGGATTATTTGGTTTTTGCTCTGAAAGATGCCAATTCAAATCTCATTTACGACCTTCCGAATGAAGAAATCGCATTCTGTACAGATTTAATAAAGCCTTATTATATTGATAATCTGATAATTACCAAACCTGTTATTGATACAATTAAAAACGATTCGATAGCGACAAATGATTCGATATTGATTTCTGTCGATTCTGTTTTTGAGGTGAAAAAACCTGATTATCCTTCTTATGTGCTTTATTCTTTCATTCAGGAAGATTCGGTTCAGAAATTATTTAAAAAAGAGCTTGTCGAAGAGGGTCTGTTACGCTTCGTGTTCCGTTACCCAGCCTCGAATGTCAGCATCAACGCTCTCGAGTCACTCCCCGACACCTTCAACATAACGCCTGTATACTCGATGCGCCAAGACACTGTTTTGTGGTACTTCACGCCTTGCAAAGACAGCCTTTGGATCAGCATCAACGATGGCGTAAAGATCAGCGACACCACACATTTCAGCCTGAAGCCGCGCGAAAACGTATCACGCAGAAGGCGCCGCCAGGACGAGAATGCCGTGAAACGCCTTGTGCTGAAAAACAACATCAAAGGCAACAAACTCAAGCCCGAGCAGCCGCTTATCTTCGTGTTCAACGAGCCGATTGTGAAGGTCAACCAGCCCGACTCGATGCTGTTTGTCGAAAACAACGACACGACATACCGCAAACAACAATTTGAGAAACTCGATAATTACGGCTTTAAGTATCAGATTGTCAACGATTTAAAACCGGAAAACAAATATCAGGTCGTCATCCCCGACTCGGTTTTCTTCGGAGCTCGCGGATACACCAACGACACCATCAAGACCGCTTTCAGCGTGCAGGAAGAGTCGGCATTCGGCAACATCTACCTCACCGTGGAGATTCCTGCAAACGTGCCTCAGGTCATAATCGAGCTGACAACCGAAAATGGCAAAACCATTGACACTCAGATAGTTACCAAGACAGAAGAGCTTGCTTTCGAGTATCTTGACCCAGGCAAATACAAGCTCAAGGCCACCATCGACCTCGACGCCAACGGCGTATGGAGTCCGGGTAGCTTCACCAAGAGACTGCAGGCTGAGAAGATTGTGTTTTACCAGAACATCCTCGAGGTGCGCGCCAACTGGGACATCGACCTCGACGAGCCTTGGAAAATTGAAAACTAATTGAAAATGAATCCGTTATATCCTGTTATCAAGCTTCGTGAAGGCAAAGACGATGCCGTGAAACGTTTCCATCCGTGGATATTCTCGGGCGCCATCGCAAAAGCCGCTCCTAACCTGCAAGCCGGTGATATAGTGACTGTTACAAACTCGCACGACGAGGTTATCGGCACCGGTTTCTGCGAGGCCGGCAACATAGCCATTAAACTGCTTTCGTTTGAAAACACCAAAATCGGCGCGATGTTCTGGCAGGAAAAGCTCAATGCTGCCTTCGAGACTCGCAAAGCCATCGGATTCATCGGCAATCCGCATACCAACTGCTTCCGTCTCGTCCACTCCGAAGGCGACGGCCTCCCGGGATTGATTGTCGACATCTATGGCAAGACCGCCGTCATCCAAGCCCAGACTGAAGGCATGGCATTGAATGTCAATGCGATAGCAAAAGCGTTGGAAGCGATTCCTGAGCTGAAGATTGAAGCTATCTACAACAAAAGCTCAGAAGCCATGCAGCGCATGGGAAAGGATGCTGTCGACGACGGGTATCTTCTTGGCGGAAAATGCGAGGATTTCGTGCTCGAAAACGACTCGAAGTTCCTTATCGACTGGGAGGCAGGACAGAAGACAGGTTTCTTCCTCGACCAGCGTTTTAACCGCGACTTGGTTCGCCGACTTTCAAAAGACCGCACCGTTTTGAACACCTTCTGCTACACCGGAGGCTTCTCCGTCACAGCATTGCAAGGCGGCGCAAAACAGGTGGTTTCGGTCGACTGCTCTAAAAAAGCCATCGAGATTTGCGAGAAAAACATTGAGTTGAATGGTTTTTCAACCGAAAACAACCCGAGTCTCGTCGAAGACGCCAAGCTCTACCTGCAAAACATGCCTGAAAACCAATACGATCTGATAATCCTCGACCCGCCGGCGTTTGCGAAAAATCATAAGTCGCTGCACCGCGGACTGCAGGGTTACAAATTCATAAACAAAGAAGCGATCCGAAAGATAAACGCCGGCGGTCTTCTGTTCACGTTCAGCTGCTCGCAGGCTGTCGACAAGGCACAATTTCAGAGCATAGTGATGGCAGCCGCAATAGAGACTGGAAGAAAAGCAAAGATTTTGTATCAATTATCTCAACCGGAAGATCATCCGATTAACATCTACCACCCCGAAGGAGCATACCTAAAGGGATTGGTTTTACAAATAGATTGAGATTCCTCGCACTATGTGCTCGGAATGACAATTTATATTATTAACAACATGGCGCGGCATGATTGTTCTTACAAATCAGTAAGATCTCGCATGCCGCGCTAATTTTGTCGTGTTGATTTTGTCATTCCGAGCCCCGAAGGGGCGAGGAATCTCATTTGATTTTATTAATAATTCCTGTGGTCGAGAACCCTTCGACCAAGTCAACTGTCACCACCTTGCCTCCTTTGGCGGTTACAATGTCATATCCGACGATGTTTTCCGGCTTGTAGTCGCTGCCTTTCACCAAGACATCAGGCTGGACGGTCTTTATCAAGTTGTAAGGGGTATCTTCATCGAAAAGCACCACCGCGGTCACGCATTCGAGGCCGGCGAGGACAAACGCTCGAGCCTTTTCATCGTTTACAGGGCGCGACGGTCCTTTCAAGCGTCTGACAGAGGCATCGGTATTCAGTCCGATCACCATCACATCGCCGAAAGCTGCCGCCTTCGACAAATACTCCACGTGACCGCGGTGCAAAATGTCGAAACAGCCATTCGAAAAAACGATTTTCTTGCCGTTTTTCCTGCAATCCTCAAGCCACTTTTCGAGCTTCTCTCCATCAAGGAACTTGTTGTTTATCTTTTCGAAGTGATTCATAATCAATTGTTTATAGGTTTTCTTTTGTCAAAAAAGAACATCACCACGTAGGCCAAGATGCCAGTGATGAGGTAAAATATCATCTGCGAGCCATGGTTGATGGCGGCGAATGAGCCCGCTACCTGCTCTGAAATGCCATAAAAGCCGCTCAGCAAAGTTATTGCGATGAAATGATATGTCCCGATGCCTCCAGGAATCGGCGCCACTATTCCCATGGTCGCAATTCCAAGCAACGTCACCGCCTCGACGACACCCAAGTGACTCGTCTCAGCCAGCATGTAGAACGGCAGCCATGTCATCAGAACGTAAAATCCCCAAACTGCCAGCGTATAAAGGATGAAACGCCATTTTTTCTTCATGGTGACAACCGACTTTATTCCATCTATGAAACCATGCCACAGCGAAGCAATTTTTTTGTTTTTTCTGATTATTTTTACCAAAAAAATGATAAAAACAATGCCGGCAACGATTACTATTATTCCAAGTAGCACATTGTTTATCAGCTTGTTAACAAGAGGTACCATCCACGATGTAATCAAACTGCCCAAAAGTTTCCATTGGAAGACGATAACCAAAAACGCCAGCAAGAAAAGCACCAGCAAGTCGATGATTCGTTCAGAAATCACTGAGCCTAAGGTCTTGTCGAATGGTATGTTTTCCTTACGTTTCAGCACGCTGCAACGCACCACCTCGCCCAGTCTCGGGAAGATACAGTTAGCCAGATAAGCTATCAAAACAGCGCCGTAAGTCGATGAAGCCCTCGTCTTGTAACCGAGCGCCTCGATCTGGATATTCCAACGTAAAGCTCTGAAATACAACGAGATAGCCAAGCATGCCAGACTCAGAAGCATCCACGAATACTTGGCTCCTTTGATATCGGTCCAAAGCTGCGACAGGTCGATGTTACGGAAGCTGAACCATAACAAAGCCACTCCCAATGCCAGGAAGACTACATACCACAGGGTTTTGGACGTTTTTTTATTCAAATTTTGTTGTTTTTGTCAGGAAAAATAATCATCGGCTTGAACTTCTTGGCCTCTTCAAAGTCCATCGAGGCGTAAGAAGCTATAATCACGAGGTCGCCTTTCTTCACGAGATGTGCCGCCGCCCCGTTGATGCCGATGACGCCGCTGCCGCGCTTGCCCTTGATGACGTAGGTGTGCAGACGATGTCCGTTGGTGACGTCATAGATGTCAACCTTCTCATTTTCAATGAGATTGACAGCATCCATAAGTTCTTCGTCGATGGTGATGCTGCCGATATAGTCGAGGTCGGCCTGCGTAACGGTGGCGCGATGTATTTTCGATTTAAGGATTTCGATATTCATCTTAAAAAATTCTTAAATTATCAATCAGACGGACAGGTCCGAGCTGCAATGCCACGAAAATCCTGGCATGTTCGCAGTCTTTCCAGTCGGTGACGGCTTGTAAATCAGCCTCGTCTGCTATCTCAACGTATTCAACGTCGAATTGTTTTATATCTGAATACTTTTTTAATGCCAGAGCCTTCATCTCGGCCGGACTCATAGTCTCGTAGTTGGCTACAGTCTCCTGCAACACCTTGTAAATCATAGGTGCTATGGCACGTTCCTCGGCGTTGAGGCGCATATTACGCGAGCTCATCGCCAGCCCGTCTTTCTCACGGACGATGTCGCAAGGCACGATTTCGAGATTGATGTTGTAATCATGCACAAGTTTTCTGATTATCGCCTGTTGCTGGAAGTCTTTCTCGCCGAAATAGGCTCTGTCGGGCTGCACTATGTCGAACAGCTTGCGCACCACTATCGCCACGCCGTTGAAATGACCCGGACGGCATGCGCCTTCCATCACGTGCTCGATGATGCCGAAGTCGTAATGATCCTCGACTTTCGTTGGATACATCTCCTCCACCGACGGCATGAAAACAGCGTCACAGCCTGCACTTTCGAGCATCTTAATATCTTTTTCAGGAGTTCTCGGATACTTCTCCAAATCGGTAGGATTGTTGAACTGGACAGGGTTCACAAACACACTTGCGACAGCCACGTCGTTCTCTTTTTTCGCACGGCGAATCAATGAAAGATGGCCTTCATGAAGGGCTCCCATGGTCGGGACGAGACCCACCGAGAGACCCGAGTCGCGCTTTGCCTTCAAAAACGATTGAAGATCAGCGATATAATTAAAAACTTGAATCATACTTCTATTCAAATTCAGTCTAAAAATCATGCAAATTTAAACAATATAGAAATATAATGTGCAATTATTTTAAAAAATTCGTATTTTTGCATCCAGAAATGCCCTTGTAGTTCAACGGATAGAATGGAAGTTTCCTAAACTTTAGATTTGGGTTCGATTCCCAGCGAGGGTACTTCTTAAAAACACTATTCTATGAGAAAAATACTGTTTCTGTTAACCATATTGGCATTAAACCTTGCATCTTTCGCCCAGAAAATCGGTGAATGGACGGCTCACACGCCAGGCATGAACGTCGTCAGCGTCGATATCATACGCGACAACATCTACGCCGCTACACCTTACGGTATATTTTACTTCAACACTAACGACAACAGTATCAACCGTTTATCAAAAGTCAACGGATTGTCAGACATGGGCATCAACATCATGCGCTATAGCCCGTCAAAGGATGTTATGTTTGTAGGATACACCAACACCAATATCGATGTCATTGACAGTCAAGGAAATGTGACCAACATCCCTGACATCTACAACAAATATATCCTTGGTAACAAGACCATCAACAACGTATTTTTCAACGACTGTTACGCCTATGTCTGCTGCAGTTTCGGCATCGTTGTCATCGATTTGGATCGCAACGAGGTGAAAGACACCTACATCATCGGTCCAAATGGTACATATCTGAACGTCAACGACTTAACTCTGTGCAATGGCGTCTTTTACGCAGCGACAGAGCGAGGCATCTATTATGCTCAAGCCGACAACACCAATCTCGCCAACTTCGCGCAATGGCATCGTTTCGGCGGACTGCCAAGTCTGAGGATAAACTTCTCACAAATTGAGTGTTTCGATAATTACGTCGTGGCAAACTACTCCGACAACACTTACGACAACGACACGTTATATGCCATAACCGACACATTATCATGTAGTTACTTCCTTCCAGGCAGTCAGAGTCTCATCAAAGAGCTGCGTGTCTGCGATGACAGGATCATTGTGACCGAAGACCGTCAGGACATCAGGGTTTACGACAAAAACAAAGAGTTGATATTCTCGTTGAGTGGCATCACGCCTCAGTCGACCGTCTACGACAGCAAAAGAAACTGCTACTGGTCGGGAACCCGCATCAATTCTCTCGGACGAATCGAAAACGACGGCTCATATATCTTCGTCATCTCCAACGGCCCATCGACCAGTAAGGTATTCAGTATCAACACTTCAGGCAACGACGTATGGGTCGCCCCTGGCGGCTACAGCAGCACCTGGGCACCTACCTGGAGCGGCGAAGGGCTGTCGCACTACAACGGATGGAAATGGTCGTCCATCAACCGATGGAACACCTCTGGTTTGGACACCATTCCCGACATCATATGGGTGCAAGCCGACCCGCGAGACAGCAACACCCTTTATTTCGCCACCTACAGCAAAGGCCTCGTTGTCTACAAAAACGGCAAGGTAAAGAACGTCTACAGCGGATACAACAGCAGTCTGGGCTTCAACGTGCCATGGCTGCAGCTGGGCAGTCACTACACTTTCATCACCGGCTTAGACTTCGACAGCAACAATAACATGTGGATCGCCAACAGCGGTGCCGACAAACAGCTCTCGGTGTGGAAGAGCAACGGCTCATGGCAGTCGTACAACATCGGCAGCGGAGACATCGGACGTCTTATGGTCGACAAAAACGACATTAAATGGATTTTCAAACGTGGCGGCGAGCTCACGGTTTTCTATAATGGCACCGTGAAGACCGTCAACAAAAACGCTACCACCGGCAACCTCCCCGGCGACGGCGTCAACTGCTTCGCCACCGACAACAACGGCACAGTGTGGATAGGCACCACCGACGGCGTGGCTTTGTTCTACGACTCGAAAAAAATCTTCAAAAACAACACCTACGCATGCTCGAGGATACTCATCCCGCGTAACGACGGCTCAGGTCAGGCCGACTACCTGCTCTCAGGACAGTCGGTGCTCTCGATAGCTGTCGACGGCGCCAACAACCTGTGGTTCGGCACCAACAACGGCGTTATCCAGACCTCCAACGACGGACAGACCACCTACCATCATTTCACAATCGAAAACAGCCCGTTGTTCTCAAACAACGTGAAAGACATAGCCATCGACGACGACGGCAACGTTTATTTCTCAACCGACAACGGCATAGTCTCCTACAAAGGCACTGCCACGGCCGGACAAGAGAAAAACGACAACGTCATAGTGTATCCTAACCCGGTCAGGCCCGAGCATAGCGGCATCGTCGGCATCAAAGGACTGGTCACCAACGCACTGGTGAAGATCACCACCACCGACGGCGCCTTTGTGACACATCTGCAGGCACAAGGCGGACAGGCTGTGTGGGACTGCACCGACATCAATGGAGCCAAGGTGGAACCAGGCATCTACCTCATCTTCGTCAGCGACGAGACAGGCAAAGAGACATACGCCACCAAGGTACTTATCATGCGATAAATAATGAATTCCGACAAGACCCGCGCCATCGTTTTCAAAGCCATAAGATATGGCGATAACAGTCTGATTGTCAAGCTGTTAACCGAACAAAACGGCCTACAGCCGTTCATGGTGAAAGGTGCCTTCAACAAAAACGCCAAGATCCGCGCCGCCTTATTCCAACCGCTCACCCTACTCGAGATAGTGGCCGCCAACTCACGCGGCGAGTTGGGTTATCTCAAGGAAGCCGGCATAGAATACGCCTATCAGGATATACCTATTAATATAAATAAGAACGCCATAGTGCTGTTTCTCTGCGAATTGCTGTCGAAAACCATTCAGGATTCGGAGACCGACCTCGAGCTCTTCGCCTTTATACACGATGCGTTGACACATCTCGATAATACGACAGGCAACTGTGCCGATTTTCCATTGAAATTTGCAGTAAAACTTAGCGATTTCTTAGGTTTTTCGCCTAACGTAAGCAATTATAAACAAGGTTTCATCTTCGACCTTGAGGAAGGCTGCTTCCGCCACGACGGCTCCAACTCAACCTACGTCGCCGACCCAAGGCAGAGCGAACTGCTGTTTAACCTCTGCAACCACGATGTCTTTGATGATTTTTGTCTGAATATCGCCAACCACGAGCGCCGTCAGCTGCTCGAGGCGGTCATCTCCTATTATAAGCTGCATGTCAGCGGCTTCAACGACATGAAGTCGACCGACATCCTCAAGACCGTACTTCAATCTGAGAGCGCGACACGCTGATAGGCAGGCTCTGCCCCACCGCCTCGATGTTGATTATCAAGCGCTGCTTGCCCCGAATCTCCACCAGTCTTCCGACCAGACCCTTCATCTGACCGCGAGCTATCTCCACAACCTGTCCCTCATGCAGCTCCGACAGCTGTTCCAAGTCGTCGATGCCATCGTATTCTCCGATGTACGACCTCACCGCAACCAACTGATTATCAGGCACTGGCACCGGCTTACCCTCAAAACAGACAAACCTCACCACGCCAGGGGTGTTGAGGATGTCGAAATAGTTTTTTAAGTCGGTGTGGACAAAAAGGTAAGACTTAAACAATGGCTCTTCGACCATCTTTTTGCGGTCGCTCCATTGTTTAAGCCTCCCGATAAGAGGTAGATATGTCTCTATGTGCCTATCTTCCAATAACTTGGAAGTCTTTTTCTCATAGCGTGACTTCACATAGACGGCATACCACCTTAAAGCGGTCTTTTCAGACATTATTCTCTTCTCTTTCTAAGAATACGTCCTAAAAGACCTTCTTTTTTATGTTTGTGATGGCTGTCGTCGCTGCCATAATAGCCAGTGCCGTAGCCATAACCATATCCGTAGCCGTAGCCATAACCATATCCGTAGCCATATCCGCCGTAGCCGTAGCTGTAACGATAGCCATAGGTTCCCGAGAACTGGATACCGTTGATGATGATGTTCATCTTCACGCCTCGGTCTTCAAGGTCTTTGGTGATCGAAGCAAACACCTTCTTGTTGGTGACACCCTGACGCACCACGTAACAGTTGGCATCTACGTGCTTCATCAGCAGGAATGCATCGGTAACAAGTGCCAGAGGCGGAGTATCGACGATGATATAGTCATATATTTCTTTAAGCTCTGCAAACAGCTGCGAGCAGCGGTCCGAAGCGATAAGTTCGGCCGGGTTTGGCGGCACAGGACCGGCGCAGATGATATCCAAAGCAGGCAACTTACCTGATGGCTGGATGATCTCGTCGACAGAGGCTTTGTTTGCAAGATATGAAGTGGTACCGAGCTTGTTGCTCAAGCCAAACTCCTGATACAGACGAGGTTTACGTAAGTCGAAACCGATAAGCACCGTCTTCTTACCATACAAAGCATAGATTGACGCCAAGTTGATGGAGATGTAGGTCTTACCCACTGATGCCATATCACCCGTGACGAGGATAGTGCATTTTTCCTTGCCTTGAACGATAAAGTCGATATTGGTTCTGATCGAACGGAACGACTCGGCTGCAGGCGACTTCGGCGATGAGATAACCATAGTCTTGGTGCCCTTACTTGAGTCGATTTGCGGAATCTGACCGATGATAGGATATTTCGTAGCTTTCTCGATATCTTTACGCTCCAAAACCTTGGTGTTGAAGAAGTCCTTCAGCAGGATATACGCCACTGGGATGAGGAGACCGAGAATCAGGGCGATGAGATAGTTCATCGTGGCGCGCGGTGCCACTCTTCTCACGAGAGCCAGACGTGCTGAATCGATAATCTCGTTATCAGGCGTGTTGCTGGCCTTCAAAATCTGAGCTTCCGAACGACGCTGCATCAAGAAGTTGTAGATTGTCTCGCTGTAGGTGAACTTACGCTGATATCCGAGGAGCTGACGCTGTGTCTCAGGAAGTTCCTTCACCTGCTCATCGAGCTTACGGATATTGTCGTTGATACCTTTGATGTTCAAACGTGTATTGTTGATGATGTTGTTGATGTTTTCCAACAACTGCATCTTGGTCTGGGCAATCTGCTGGTCAAGACTGATGACCACAGGGTTCTTGTCGGTCGAGGTGATGAGCTGTGTCTGCTTCTTACTTGAGAGGTCGACCAGCTTGCTCACGAGTTGGTTCAGAAGCGGATCCTGAATACCCATAGCACTCGGAGCGATGAGTTTATCGGGCTCATCGAGGTTTGCCTCAATATATTCTTTCAAGTCGGTGTAATACTTAAGACTGAGTTCGAGTTCGGCCTTACGTTTCTCCTGTTCTTTCAAGTAATTGAACAGGTCGGTGGCTTGCTTGTCGAGGTTCATGAAGTCATTACCCTGCTGGAAGCTCTGGAGGTCGATCTCAGCCTTATCCAACGATTCCTGAATGCCAACCAACTCTTTATCAATGAATTTGATTGTATTCTCAGAGACTCTGTTCTTGTTGTCAAGGTCTCTCTGGATAAACTCTTCGCACAACTGATTCAGATAATCGGTGATTTTGGCGGCATTGTTGCCTTGAATCGTAAGTCCGAGCAATGACGCCTGTTTACTGATATTTGCAACCGTCATTCTGCTGCTCATCGAGCCGACAAGCGAAACCATACTGTTGATGCGGAATGAAAGCTTCATTCTGCTGTCATTATCAACATTGTAGTGGCTGTTAAGAATTATGCGGAATTTGTTGTATTTGTTGTCGACAGTGTCGCCAAACGAATAAACATCATCAATCATGACTTCGTTTACCAGTCCGAGATACTTGTCTTCACCAAAATCGTACATTGAAGCTCTTTTTGCTTCGGCTTTCAGCCTATACTGACCATTATCCAGGATTTTGACGTTATATGTCACACCCACCATCTGCGGAGCGGTATAGTCGATTTCCACTGTAAACGGGTTGTCTTTATACAACTCAACGGTTGCCAAACGGCCTTTTGAATAATAAGAAACGTTGAAATCGAGCTTTCTCAATGCTTTTTCAGCGAGCATGTATGACTTGAGAATTCCTATTTCGTTATCGACGTTACCATAACTTCTGAAATTCATACCCGTCATCATTGCGGCAGCATCCATACCCATCTTTTGTTCCTTGATGTAAATGCTGGCCGAAACCTGATACACATTAGGAGTATATCTGTTGTAGACATAACCTGCCATCAAAGCGATAACTCCAAATATGATAAACAGATACCAATAACTTAAAAACTTGATAATCAAAGTCTTGATATCAATTGCATTTTCGTCTTCAGTCTGAAGCGGACGCTGAAAATCTTTAATATCGTTGCTATTCATAATACTGACTATTTAGCTGAAGTTATCATAAAGAATGTAAGAACTGTTATGAGCAATGATGCCGCCGAGAAGATTGTCGAATACGGCATTGTCGTGAATCCGTATCTCTTGAGACCGAGCGGTTCGACGTAGATGATATCGTTCGGCTTGAGATAAAACTGAGGATTTTCAAGGATATTGGCATCGTTGAGGTTCACTCTCACTATCTGCGAACCTTCCGTCGTCTGGTGAATGATCTTGATATTCTTCTTATTCGCAAAATCAGTGGCGTTGCCGGCCAAAGCCATAGCCTGGAAGATGTTGATATCCGACTGGTACACCTGATACTGACCCGGACGTGTCACCTCACCGAGAATTGTCAGGTTAAACAGACCGAGTTTCACGTAAACGATGGTCTCCTTCTGATATTCTCCGATGATATTCTGGATCTTCTGCTGAATCTCGTCAATGGTCAAGTCCTTGACGTAGATCTTACCTGCATACGGGAAGTCGATTGTGCCTTCGTCGCTGACGTTGAAGCCGTTCAAGTAAATACCGGCGTTACCGCTTGAGTTCTGCGTGCTTCCCATCGAACCGATGTTAGCCGTGCTTCCTGTATTGAAGAACTCCGAGAAGTTCTTATCCATACTCGACACCCTGATGTAAAGGTTATCGCCTGGCTGCACCTTGTAGTCGAAGCTACGTTTGTTCTGATACTCAACCGATGTGATACTGTCAATCATCTGCTCGTGCTGCAGATAGAGGATCTTTTTCTGCGAAACGCATGATGTCATAATCGTCATCACAACCACCGCGGTAATCACCACTGCTTTGAATAATAGTTTTTTCATCTATTTAAGTTTTTTAATTATTTATCTGTAAACAATTGATATTCAATGATTTAATTCCATATAAAGGATCTTTCGAATATTTGTTTTCAACCTTGAAATGATACTCGCCTTTCTCATTGAAACTCATCTCATTGATCAATGGCAGTTCAAAATGATAATATCCGTCGACCTTTTCCGACTTGAAATTACCTTCGCTGTCTCTCAAACGGAACTTATATTCCCTCGCACGACTGCCGCCATCAGGCGAACTGACGCTCAGCACAATGACAAACATCTCGTTCTCCGCGCCATGGTAAGGATAGATATTTGGGTATACGTCCGAAATGTCGATATCCATCACCACGTCGGCCGTCATCGGAGCTTTCACCACGTTATATGTGGCCTCCAGATAATCGAACCTACCCCATGTTTCACCTTGAAAATCCTTGGAAAGCACAACACTGTCTTGCTTTTCGGTGCACGACACCATGCTCAGCGCAAAGATTATCAATGCGACAAAACTCAATAGCCGTTCTTTTATACACACTTTCACAATTTGCAAAAATACAATATTTTCTTTATAAAAACACAAAACTTTAATAAACTTTTAATATTTTTGTAATTGGAAAATTTTTCGGGCAAAATTTCATAACGATATGATTAAGAACAAGATAAACTACTCGCAACGCCAATATGTCATCGGCTCGATATTCATATTGGTTGCAATTATCTTGTTGATCAAGCTTTTTATCATTCAAATTGTCGACGATTCGTATAAACATTCTTCCGAAAACAACACCCTCCGATACGTCACGCAATACCCTCAAAGAGGTAAGATTTACGACCGTAACGGCAAACTTCTGGTCTACAACGACGCCGTTTACGACCTGATGATTATCCCTTCGCAAGCGAAAAATATCGATACCGCTTCTTTTTGTAAGTTATTGAATATCAATAATTCAACTTATAATACTTATTTTCAGAAAGCTAAAAAATACTCTTCGATAACGCCTTCGATTTTTATTTCGCAGATAACGAAAGAGGAATACGGCCGCATTGCGGAGATGCTTTATCATTATCCAGGCTTTTATTTCCAGACGCGATCCATCCGTCAGTATCCTATGCCTATCGCGGCTCACACCTTGGGAAGCATTGGTGAGGTGACGAAGCCAGAGATGGAACGCGACGCCTACTATAAACTTGGCGATTATATAGGAAAATCGGGCATTGAGAAGTATTATGAGAAAGAGCTTCGCGGCAAGAAAGGCATAAAAATCACCGTCGTCGACGTGCATAACCGTGAGAAGGAACGTTATATGGGCGGTGCCTTCGACACCCTGCCGGAGCCGGGTTCCGACATCATACTCGGTCTCGATGCCGACCTCCAGACTTACGGTGAATACCTCATGGCAGGCAAGACAGGCTCCATCGTAGCCATCGAGCCGTCGACCGGACAGATCCTCGCCATGGTGTCGAGTCCAACCTTCGACCCCAACGACTTGGTGGGTCGCGGTCGCGGCGCTCGTTACAACGAGCTGCTCAACGACCCCGATAAGCCGCTGATTAACAGGGCGATAAGCGGCACCTACCCTCCCGGCTCGACCTTTAAGATGATCAACGGACTGGTATCACTCGAGAGCGGTGTGATGACAGCCAACACACCGTATCCATGTAGCGGGCCAAACAGCTCGCCTATCAAATGCACCCACCATCACGGGTCACCGGTGAGGCTCTACGATGCCATCGAGAATTCATGTAATCCTTACTTCTGGCAGGCTTTTCAGGCAATGATGAACTCACATCGTTTCAAAGACCAGAAGGAGGCGTTCCAGTTCTGGTACGACAACGTCACCAGCTTCGGTCTCGGCCGTGCATGCGAGTCGGACATCCCGTTCACGGTGTCGGGTAACATCCCGAAACGCGAATATTACGACAAGATTTACCGTGGCGTGTGGAATGCGCTCACGATACGCTCGCTCAGCATCGGTCAGGGTGAGATTCTGGTCACTCCGCTGCAGCTCGCCAACGTGGCGGCAGCCATCGGCAACGAGGGCTATTTCATTGAACCTCATTATGTTAAGAATCTCGGCGGTGCCAGTGACAGCGTGATCTTTGGGAAGCACGTCATCAACATCAAGCAACGTCATTTCAAAGATGTGAAGAAAGGCATGCAGAGCGTCTTCGAGGGCGAACACGGCACTGCCAGGATGTCGTACATCCCCGGAATCACCGTCGGTGGCAAGACTGGCACCGCCGAGAACCCGCACGGCCTCGACCACTCTATCTTCATGGCATTTGCTCCCGTCGACAACCCGCAGATTGCAATAGCGGTAGTGGTCGAAAACGCCGGCTTCGGCTCAACATGGGCCGCTCCTATCGCCTCTTTGATGATCGAGAAATACATACGCGGCGAGATAACACGTCCGTACCTCGAAAAACGAGTGTTAACAACCAATAGCGCACAATGAGAAGCAAGACATTCATAGGAAAAATCGATATCTGGCTGTTTGTCATCTACTTAGCCTTGGTGACAATCGGACTTCTCAGCATCTACGCCGCGGCATTCAACGCCGACCACCCGCATATCTGGGACTTCTCGCAAAACTACGGCAAGCAGCTTGTCTTCATCGGCGTCAGCATGTTGGTGGGATTTGTGATTTTGCTAATAGATGCTAAAGTTTTCAACGCTTTTGCATATGTCATCTACGGCTTGTCGTTGCTGAGTTTGTTGTTGGTGTTGGTCATAGGCTCCAAGATCTCAGGCTCCACCTCGTGGATTCAGCTAGGACCTATCTCGTTCCAGCCTTCCGAGTTCGCTAAGTTTGGCACGGCGCTGGCCTTGGCGCATTATCTCGGCAAGCTCGACACCGACCTCACGAAATTCAAGACCAAACTCACAGCCTACGGCATCGTCTTCCTCCCTATGCTGCTCATCTTGGCGCAAGGCGACGCCGGCTCGGCATCGGTGTTCATCATCTTTTTATTCGTGCTTTATCGCGAAGGTATGGGCGGAAGGATTCTAATCATCGGACTTGTGGCAGCCACGCTGTTCATACTATCTCTTTGTGTTTCAAAGTGGTATGTCATGATAGGACTGGCAGTGATCTATGCCATCTTCCTCCTGATGATCGACCGCACCAAGAAAAACGTCTGGCTCTTGACGGGCATCCTCATCGCGGCCTGCGCCTTTGTGTTTTCCGTCGACTTCGCCTTCCATCATGTTTTGAAGCCGCATCAGCAGACGCGTATCAACATCATTTTGGGTAAAGAACACGACATCAGAGGTGTGGGATATAACTTGAATCAGTCAATGATTGCTATAGGTTCGGGAGGTTTCTCGGGCAAGGGCTACCTGCATGGCACCATGACGAAATACAACTTCGTGCCCGAGCAGCACACCGACTTCATCTTCTGCACCGTCGGCGAGGAGTCGGGATTCATCGGATGCTTCTTCCTGATAGCTCTTTATCTTGCTTTGATGCTGAGAATCATACACTTAGCCGAGCGGCAACGATCTCCGTTCAGTCGAATATACGGCTATGGCATAGCGTGCATTTTCTTCTTCCACTTTGCAATAAATATAGGAATGACGATAGGATTGGTGCCTGTCATCGGCATCCCATTGCCATTCCTAAGTTACGGAGGCTCAAGCCTCATGTTTTTCTCAATGATGATATTCGTGTTCCTGAAACAGGACGCGAACCGTATGAATATCCTTTAGATTCCTAACGAAATATTCAGTCCTTTTGCGGTATTGATAAGGTCGCAATCCGGCTCCACGAAGTTCATCTTCGCCACTGCATCTTTGATAGGCACGCTTATCACATGCGGGTGACGGTAAGCCACCATGTGACCGTATTCCTTATTCAAAACCATCTCAAACGCCTTCACGCCGAACTGTGACGCAAGCACTCTGTCGTAAGCGATAGGCACGCCGCCACGCTGCAGGTGACCGAGTGTGGTCTCACGCATATCGTGTTCAAAGCCAGCGGCTTTCATCTGTTCGATGAACTTCACTCCTATGCCACCGAGTTTCACGTTCTCGTAGCCAGGCTCGTTGCTCTTGGTGAAGATCTGCGTGCCGTCTTTTGGCTTCGCGCCCTCGCTGATGACCACGATTGCATGACCACGGTCGTTGTGGAAACGCTCCTCGAGACGTTTCTTCACTATGTTGACGTCGTAAGGGAACTCTGGTAATAAGCACACCTCAGCACCACCAGCAATTGCTGCGTTTAGCGCGATCCAGCCGGCGTCGCGACCCATGACTTCAAGTACGAATACTCTATTATGCGACGCCGCGGTGGTGACTAACTTATCAACGGCTTCGGTAGCAATCTGCACTGCGGTCTGGAATCCGAAGGTACAGTCGGTCATCGAGAGATCGTTGTCGATGGTCTTCGGCACACCTATGATATTAAGTCCTTTTTCGTACAACTTCTGTGAGATACGCTGCGAGCCGTCGCCGCCAATGTTGATGACGCAGTCGACGCCCATATATTCGAGTCGGCGGATCATCTCGTCGCTACGGTCGACTATCTCCCAGGTGCCGTCGTTTTTCTTGACAGGCCAGGTGAACGGGCCGCCTTTGTTGGTTGTCTCAATGATTGTGCCGCCACGGAAATGTATTCCGCGCACTGTTTCAGGGGTGAGGCGCACTATCTCCTGCGGCTCCCAAAGCACTCCGTTGAAGGCTTGGATGCTGCCGAGAACTTCCCAGTCGGTCTCCTGCGACGCACGCTTCACAATAGCGCGAATCACCGCGTTCAATCCAGGACAGTCGCCGCCACCGGTGGTTATAAGGACTCTTTTCATACCTATTAATCTTTCAAATTCAATGCTATCTGAAGCTCATCGAGCTGCTCTTGCGCGATCGGTGACGGTGATTCCGCCATGACATCGCGTCCCTGGTTGTTCTTCGGGAATGCGATGAAGTCGCGGATGCTGTCTTGACCTCCGAAGAGCGAGCAGAGGCGGTCGAAGCCGAAGGCGAGACCTGCGTGAGGTGGTGCTCCGTATTCGAAAGCGTTCATCAGGAAGCCGAACTGCTCCTGAGCCTTCTCGTCGGTGAAGCCGAGGGTATGGAACATCTTCTTCTGCAGGTTCTTGTCGTGGATACGAACGGAGCCGCCACCCACTTCAGTGCCGTTGAGCACGATGTCATAAGCGTTTGCACGGATCTCACCCCATTTGTCAGGCTGCTCGAGGAGGTATTCATCCTCAGGTTTCGGAGCCGTGAACGGATGGTGCATGGCGTAATAACGCTGTGTCTCTTCGTCCCATTCGAGAAGCGGGAAGTCGATGACCCACAATGGTTTATACACGTTAGGGTCGCGTAAGCCGAGTTGGTTACCCATCTCGAGACGCAAAGCGTTCATCTGAACTCTTGTCGGCATAGCTTTACCGCTGAGTATCAACAGCATATCGCCTGGTTTAGCGTTGCATTTGTCGAGCCAAGTCTTCAAAATCTCAGGTGTGTAGAACTTATCGACCGACGATTTGATTGTGCCGTCTTCGTTGTATTTCACGTAAACGAGGCCTTTCGCTCCCACCTGCGGACGTTTCACGAAATCGGTGAGTGCGTCAGTCTGCTTGCGGGTGTAGTTGGCGCAGCCTTCAGCGTTGATGGCGACCACGAGTTCAGCCTCATCGAACACCGAGAAGCCGTGACCTTTCGCCACGTCGTTGAGCTCCACAAACTTCATTCCGAAACGGATATCCGGCTTGTCTGAACCATAATATTTCATTGCGTCTTGCCAAGTGATTCTTGGGAAATCGCCTAATTCAATGCCTTTGATGGTCTTAAACAGATGTTTCGCCAAGCCCTCGAACATGTTGATGACGTCTTCCTGTTCAACGAACGACATCTCGCAGTCGATCTGTGTGAACTCAGGCTGACGGTCAGCACGGAGGTCTTCGTCGCGGAAGCAGCGTACAATCTGGAAATAACGGTCGAAGCCTGCTACCATGAGGAGCTGCTTGAACTGCTGCGGTGACTGTGGAAGAGCGTAGAACTCGCCTGGGTTCATACGGCTCGGCACCACGAAGTCGCGGGCGCCTTCAGGAGTCGATTTAATCAAGCAAGGAGTCTCGATTTCGAGGAAGTCGTTGCCTGACAGATATTTACGCACTTCCTGTGCCATCTTATGGCGCAAGATGATGTTATTTTTGATTGGGTTGCGGCGCAGGTCGAGGTAACGGTACTTCATGCGGATGTCGTCGCCGCCGTCGCTCACGTCTTCGATTGTGAACGGAGGCACCTTAGATGTCGTCAAAATCTTGAGAGACTCGACTTTCAGTTCGATGTCGCCTGTCGGGTTTTTAGGGTTTTTCGATTCGCGTTCAACCACGACGCCTTTAGCCTGAATGACGAATTCACGTCCTATCTCGCGGGCGGTCTTCATCGTCTCAGCCGAGCTAACTCCTTCTTGCATAAAGAGTTGCGTAATACCATAACGATCACGGAGATCAATCCAAAGCAGGGCGCCTTTGTCGCGCACGCGCTGCACCCAGCCGCTCAAAGTGACTTCCTGACCCACGTTGGCCATGCGAAGTTCACCACATGTATGAGTTCTAAACATATCGTTTATTGTTATATTCTACAAAATTGCAAATTTACAACTTTTTTAAATACTGACCACTTTCATGCAACAATTTTTGCAGTCGAAGTCGAGGCGGAAACGGCCCCGTTCGTTGGTGAGATATAAAGGTGTTGCGGGTTTCCCGATTTCTTTGGCGCACATGCCGTTGGCATAACGGATGCAATGTTTGGTTGTCATCACCACGGTCTCGCCTTCGGGCATAGTCTTCTCCATGCCGTCGTCGATATACGTAACGCCGTGATTCTCATAGAATTGGCGGGAGAGGGAATTGGTGACGTTGCCGAGATATGACAGGTCGGATTCGGGGTAATTCGATTGCAGTGGACACACGCGGTGTGTCCGTACAATACGGTTTTCACGATGATTTTCCACCAGTGCCTTTTCCAATTCAACAACCAGTTGGCGTTTCATCTCGCCGAGAACCGAGGCAGGGATGAAATAGACGTCGTTGAATTTTATTTCGATGTCTTTGACCGTGAATTTTGTGTCACCCCATTGCGACAGTTTGGTGCGGATGTTTTCGAGGGCTTTTTCGGGATTTTTGGCAATGTCTTTGGGGCATTGCAGGCAAACGCTGACGTTTTCGGATGATAACTTGAAGCCCTCGGAGGTCTCGGAGAGCTCAAGGTTTATCGGGAGTTTCCGGTTGCCGTTGGAGGCGTCGACGGAACGCTGCCAGAGGATGTCATAGTTGCGATATAAGGGGGTTCCTCGCTGCGCTCGGAATGACAACAGCGACGAACTTAACAGTGTGTTTCCGTCGACGCCGTTGACGTTGAAGCCTTGTAATTCTTTGTTGTCATCCAGGAAACAGAGGCCGTCGCCGTTGTGGAGGGTGACGCCGTCGTTCAGCTTGACAGTCAGGCGTTTGCCGTCGATCTTCGTGATTTCGCCTATGTGCTCGCCCATTGACTTTGGGGTGAATGGCGCGTCGATGCCTTTCTGGCGGCCGTGGATGAAGTAATCGGTGAAGCCCCTATTGAACGATTTCTCGAGATTCGGGATGAAGCCCGGCATCGACGCGCCTCGTGACGCGCGCTCCAGATCAGACCTTCGGGCTATGATTTCGTCGAGAGCCTGACGGTAGTAGGCCGTGGTGTTTTTCACGTAGTCGGAATCTTTGAGGCGACCTTCGATTTTGAAAGAAGTGATGCCGGCGTCGATGAGAGCCTCGAGGTTTCTCGAGTTATTCATATCGCGCAGCGACAGCAGATACCTGTTGTTTATCAGCGTCTTGCCAGTCTCGTCCTCGAGGCTCCATGCCAGTCGGCATGGCTGAGCGCAGGCCCCTCGGTTGGCAGAACGACGCCCGATAAGGTAACTTAGATAACACTGTCCGCTGTAGCTCACGCACAGCGCGCCGTGGACGAAGAACTCCAAAGGCACTGTGGTCTTGGCCCGAATCTCTCTGATCTGTTCGAGACTGAGTTCCCTGGCGAGCACCACCTGTTCGAAGCCGACGTCTTCTAGGAATTTCACCTTATCGGGCGTCGTGTTGTTGCACTGCGTCGAAGCGTGGAGCGCTATCGGAGGCATATCCATCTCGAGAAGAGCCATGTCCTGCACGATCAGCGCATCGACGCCGGCATTGTAGCAATCCCAAGCGATTTTACGCGCCGACGCTAGCTCGTCGTCGAACAAAAGAGTGTTGAGCGTGACATACACCTTCGCGTCGTAGATGGCAGCATGGTCGCAGAGTTTCGCGATGTCGTCGATGCTGTTGCCAGCCTTCTCGCGCGCACCGAAGCCCGGACCGCCGATATACACCGCGTCGGCGCCATGGTTGATGGCGGAAACACCCACTTCGAGGTTCTTCGCTGGAGAAAGCAGTTCTATTTTTTTCAAGACAGATATTTTTTGCAAAGATAGCTAATTTTTCGTTTTCCGGATAAAGAAAATACTTCCGACGTCGACAAGTATGCCATCGTATAACTCGATGATTTTCATGTTGTTACGACGAATAAACTTCCTCAGCTCCTTACATTCCTTCAAATGTTTCAACGCTCCGCACACCACCACGGTGTCGTCGACCAGTCCGCAGCATCCTGGGAAGAAGCCGTAATCCTGTCCTGGCAGAGTGATTTGATGCGGGTCGACATAGAACACATTGCATCCATTGGCCTCCAAAACGCGTTTTATTCCCATGTCGGAGGTGATGAAATTTCGCTCATCCAAGGCCAATAAATTACATCGCGTATATCCTTGATTTACAGCGAGTTGCACGGATTTTGTTGATATTTTTCCATATAGATTTTTTATGGACAAATCGGTATATAACATATTGTGTATCAGCGTGTTACCAACTCCGACTGCGTTGTATGGAACGGTGTCGGGATATTTTTTGCCGACTTCTTTTTCACCTTTTATCACCTCGATTTCAGGAGGCAAATTAATATCAACGTTTTTCGCGTAAATCACTGAGTTACAATGTCTTTCGTCCTTGCAAAAGAAGAAAATATCGGGGTGCGACGAGATGGAAGGATAGGCCTTGTCGGAGGGCTCCAACCACACAACATCGCCTAGTTTAGACAAATTTTCCTTTGCTTTGTTAGGCATGGAATCACTAGCAATTATTGCTATTGGCAAAGATTTTTCATTTTGGTGCTTGCATTTTGTTTGCAAATTGCAAGCAGAGACGTCACACTGTGGCTTCTCTACAATGACGACGCGTTTATATCGTTCCTCCAATTTCTTCTTATTCTCACCTTTATACCCTATCGCGTGATTCAATTCATTTTTTGGCACCTCAATAACAATCTCATCCGATTTTTCATCGATTTTATCGAATTTCCGACCCCAGAGGCGACTGAAAACCATCTCGGCGAAGTTGGGATGATACGGTCCGGCCACATAAGCGGTGCCATTAAGATCTTCAGAGGCGTGAAGTCCGATCCTCAAAACTTTTACGTCGTTTTTATTAAAATATTCGTAAAGCGTAGCCGATTGCTCGACTGCATCATCAATGCTCAAAGGCTTGTATTCACCTTTATTATAAAGCTTTTCCAGCTCGGTGTCCTTCACCACTATGCACGGATAAATTCTCGTCTCCTTCGCGCCAAGCCGCACTATATCCTTTGCCGTCTGCAAATCATCATTAAAACTGTCGAACGGCAAGCCTATCATCATCTGCAAGCCGAGCGTAATTCCTTCATTCACAATAATTTGCGAAGCATTTTCAATATCTTTGAAAGTATGACCGCGACCGCATTTCTGCAAGATAACATCATTAGTCGTCTGCGCCCCGAGCTCGATATTCTTCATCCCGAAACTCTTCAGAATTTTCACCCTTTTTTCATCGATATAATCGGGTCTTGTCGAACATCTGATACCATTTACAACGCCTTTTTCGAGGTAAGGCTGCACGATTTTCAAAAAATCGTCCTGCATTTTTTCAGGCAAACCGGTGAAATTTCCTCCGAAAAACGCCACCTCGACAAACCTTTCTTTTTCTTTAAAGGAATCGAGATACTTGTCTATTGTATTTTTAACTTCCTGAATATCAGACAGTTGCTGCTTTCCAGTAATACTAAACTGGTTACAATAAACGCATCGGAAAGGGCATGCGAGTTCGGGCAAAAATATCGGTATGTTGTAATGTTTCATTCCGACATCAAAATTGCTAAAAAATCTTTAATATTCGTGTACAATATCAAAATATTTCTTAACTTTGCGAGTTATTAATATTGAAAAATTCATAGCAGTATGTTAAAACAACTAAAAAGTATCATCATTTTAGCAATGATTGCTCTCGTAACTCTCTGTGGAGCAACAAGTTGCAACTCTTCTAAAGGAATGTCAAAGAAAGAGTACAAAGCCGCTGTCAAGCAGGCAGAACATGACTTGAACGCCATCTTGAATGACGAGACAGATTGGACTTTGGAGGAACAACTCGACCGTATCAACGAGCTGAAGAAGATTGATTTCTCAAAGAAAAACCCAGAAATCGTGGAGATGATTGAGCGTGCCGAGCAAAAGGTCACCAACGCCATCGCCGAGAGAGACCGCATCGCGGAGCAGAAACGTCTCGAGGAAGAACAGCGTCTGCGCGAGCTTGAGGAGCAAAACAAGCCGAAGACCGCTCTCACCGACTATTTCACCATGATTGCCAACGCAAAGGATGTGACAACAGCCAATAACTTCATCAAGGAAGCTCTGAAGATGTTTGAATCACCTGACGCTGTGGTGCTCATCCGTCTCAACAACTACGGTGACTACGACCGTCCGACGACAGCCGTCAATTACCTCAACTACCTGAAGGATCAGAAGAAGGTCAACGTGGCTGTCGACAACGTAAAATACAACGAAGAACACAAGATTACAGAACTCGAATTAATTAAGAAATAAGATGAAAAAGGTATTATTTGCAATAGCATTCGCATTTTTCGCACTCACAGGCTATCAGGCCTTCGCGCAGGAGCCTGAGCTCAGCCCGGAACGCAAACAAGCCATCGACAGCTTGGCTCTTGAGAAAGTCCGCGACCTGTCGAAATACGTCAAACTGATCGGCTCGAAGAACACTCCTTGGAGCGAGGCCAACCGCGTTATCGACCGTGCCGAAGAGCTCTTCGCACCAGATGCAGAGATCGGCGTTTCATCACTCGCCAAGACAAAAATCGAGTATTATAAAGTACGTCAGTACCTCGAGAGACTGATGCGCCTCAACTACGACCGCGTCGAAATCGACTGGTATAAGATTCAGTATGTGTCTGACTTACAGCGCCAACCTGACGGAACATACGTCGGCGTGATCACCATCTTCCAGACATTCAAAGGCTACGACGCTGAAGGCAGACTCATCTACCAGGATACGACAAAGAAAGACATCACCGTATACGTCAAGCGTAAAGAGACCCAGATTGGCGGCCGCCTCATCGGCTTCTGGGATGTGTTGCTCGGCGACATGCGCGTGAAAGAAACGACAAAGAAATAATGAATAAAGTTTTGAGACTTATGGTGCCAGTGTTAATGCTGGCACTATGTTTTAAAGTTGACGCACAGGTGCTTAACGACCTCGGCAATGTCGAGATGGACGAGCGCGAGCTCTACACCATGACAAAGCAGATGGGCCAGTTTATCAACAGGTTCAACTACGAGGAGGACCAGTACGGCAAGAAGCTGAATCCTAACGATCCTAACTTCCGTAACCCTAAGAAACGCAAGGACGTGCTGCCGCTGCTGTTTGACCTCGACAACCCAAGAACAGCGGGTGCTTTGCGCGACTTCTTCGTGGAAGACCTCATCAAGAACAACCAGTATATGGAGTTTCTCGGTGGCAACTGGTATTCCGAGGTGTCGGCAAAGTTCAAATGGAAAGGCCAGATGGTCGACATCAGCATGATTTTGGTGCTAGAGAAGGAAGGCTTAGGCTCGAAATGGGTGCTTTCGAACGTGTTTTTCTCGGAGTTTCAGAAATATTTCCCGCAAGGCGAGCTGGCCGAGCGCGAGAAACACTTCCTCCACCCTATGAGTCACGAGCTCGACTTCATGAACATCTACAAGGTGTTTAACGACCCTGAAACCGTTGAGTATTATGCATCGACCGACTACATGCCAGATTATCTGACACTGTTTTTTTATGAGATAAAACAAGGAAACCTGAAATTCGACCACGTCGAGAGCGTGAAGTTCCATATCTTCCAGATTAAAAACTGGTACTTCGAGGTGTCGTGGTTCAACCGCAGCGGATATAACGCCGGATGGCTCATCTCGAACCTTATTTATCTCAAAGACGAAGAAAAAGCTGCACTTTTAAAGCTTTATCAGCCTAAACAATGAAGAGATTAGTTTTATTTGCGATTTTATTCTTTTCCTGCCAAAGCATCTTTGCGCAGAACGAACTCAGCAGCGCTGAAATTGAAGAATATTCGGGACAGATCCAGATGATGGTGAGGTATCTCGAAGAGACATTCTCATTCATCGGGGACCCTGAAGCCACTGCGCAAGAGAAGGATATCATCTTCAAGGAAAGCTATGCCAAGATCTTTTTAGACGATGAGGTCCAGATTGAAGACGACCTCGACGATAACCGGAGCACCTATATAAATAAGGATGTTCAGGCTTATCTCAAAGATATCGATTTCTTTTTTAAAGACGTAAAATTCACCTTTAAAATTGACGATATAAAGCCGCAGGTCAATGAAAACGGCGACACATATTTCAAGGTGACGATGATGCGTACGATTGCCGGCCATAACATCGTTGGCGACTCGGTCAACAACAGCTGCAAGAGGTTTATGGAAGTCAATATCGACCCGGCAAAGAAAGATCTGAAAATCGCAAGTATGTATACCACCAAACCCAATGAGACTGAAGAACTTAGGACTTGGTGGAACAGGATGTCGGCAGCTTGGAAGCTCTACTTCGGCGAAGGCCAGATAGTGCATATCTACCGCGACCAGGTAGTCATCGTCGACGACAGTCTCGTGGAGAGCACCATCCCTTACGACATGCCTCGACTTTATGCCCGACTGACAAACTTCACGAAGATCACCGACATCGACATCAGCGGCAATAAGCTGATACACTCGCTCGACCCGCTTTACGAGCTGTCGGACCTGCAGAACTTCGACTGCTCGGGCACCGACGTCGACGACATCTCTCCTATTCGTAACCTCAACAAACTCAATAGGTTAAACATCAGCAACACTGCCATAAAAAGCATCTCTGACCTGCGTTACACCAACGACATCAAGGTGCTGAATGTAGCGAACCTCGACCTCGACGACATCAGCATCATAGAGATGTATACCCAGCTCACCGACCTCGACATCTCGGGCACTAAGGTGACGAGTCTCGACTCCATCGAGCTGCCGCAGTCGCTGCGTTACCTCAACATCAGCAACACGGCGATCTCCGACTTGAAAGCTATCGAGCACCTCGAGAACCTACAGCTGCTGATCATCGACAACACTCCTGTCACCGACTTGACGCCTGTAGCTAACTTAAGCAGACTCAATGAGTTACAGTGTAGAAACACCAACATCAGCAACCTCATGCCTTTGAAGGATATGACGCATCTGGTGAGGATTTACTGCGACAACACGCTCATCGACTCGGAAAAAGCTGCCGAGTTCAAGCGCGAAAACAACGGCGTCATGGTCATCTACGAGACCAAGGCGCTGCAGGATTGGTGGGAAGGCCTCCCGATGGCTTGGAAACAGGTGTTAGCTTCGCAAAACAACACCAGCATCGAGCCGAGTCCGGAGGAGCTGCACATCATCATAAGCATGAAATCGCTGACTTTGAGCACTGCCTTCAACGATGCAGCGCCTGTTGAGCGACTCACCGGCTTGGAGAGGCTGAATATCGAAGGCACGTCCATCACCGACCTGACGCCGCTTCACGGCTTACATAACCTCAAGTATCTCAACTTGAAGGCGACGAAGGTGCATGACTTGAAGCCACTTGAGAATCTCAGTAACTTATTGGAAATCAACATGGACTACGCTCCAGTTTCGGATTTGTCGCCGCTGTGCAACATGAAGAGCCTCGCCATTGTGAAGGCCGACCACAGCAACGTCAACTCCGAGCAGGTGTTTAAGCTCCGGACGGCTGTCCAAGGTGTGACTGTCATCTACCAGACCGTCGGTTTGCGTAGCTGGTGGAACACACTCGACGCCAGCTGGAGGGACGTGTTCAGAGGCATCGTCGCCATGGACACCAACCCTACGGCGGAGCAGCTTCAGGGCGTTGCCGACATCGAAGAGATTACGGTCGACACCAAGACCATGATAACGAGTCTGGAGCCGCTGACGAAGCTGATGTTCCTTAAAAAGCTTAGCATCAAAGACAACCATATCACCGACCTGAGTCCGCTGAGCGGCATGAAGGTGCTGAGGGAGTTGCACATCGACGGCAACGCCCTGAGCGACATTATGGCTTTGGCCCCCGTTACCTCGCTCGAGGTGCTTTCGATAGAAAACACCCGCATCACCGACCTCAACCCGCTTGAGAACATGAAGAAGCTGCGTGTGCTCGACATCGCCAACAGCAGCGTCAAGAACATCAAGGTGCTGGCACAGTGCACCACACTCGAGGAGCTCGACATCTCCAACACCAGTGTAAGATCGCTGGCGCCGGTGGCGAACCTCGAATCGTTGAAATACATCAAAGCTATCGGCTCGAGAGTGAGAGCCAAGGAGATCGGCAAGCTGAGAGCCAGCCGTCCGGAGCTGAATATACTCTATCACTAAGAGTATCAGCTAGATAAGCCAGGTGATAGGGAATCCTTCTTCCTTCATAAACTCGTTTGTGGCATCCACATCGTCGGCAAAACCGAGGAAGTAACCGCCGCCGCCTGATCCGCATATCTTAATCTGGAAATGCACGTCTTTCCGCTTCAGCGGGAAGAGCGGCAGCATGTTGTCGGTTATCATCGGACGCAGCATAACTGTCTGATAATAAGACAGATGCGCCAGGTCGTCGAAGAATTTATCGATGTCGCCCGACACCAGCGAGTTGATACAGCGACCCACGAAAGGATAGTAAAGCTCGTTGAAAGCCTTCAGGTAGCGAGGGTCTTCGCGCTGTTCCTTGTAATAGTTGACGAGAGCCTTCGTCTCGCTCTTTATGTTACTGTCAATCAAGAAGATATGCAAGCCATCGGGCACGAAATCTTTGTCGAGAATCTCTATCTTTTTGTCTTCGGTGAGGATGAACGGCTTGCCGAGGTAGCACTGCAGCGGGTCGAGGCCCGAGCTGCTGCCGTGGAAGCAGTTTTCCATGTCGCCGAGGAACTTCTTCAGCACCATCGGGTCTTCGATCTCATCCGATTTGAAACGGTCGTAGACGGCGGCAGTGAGGGCCCCGGAGCTACCGACGCCGTAGCCCGACGGGATGCACGAGTCGAGGAAGAGACCTTTCTTGAGCTCAGCCCTAAACTTCTGAACGTCAATATGTTCGGTAAAATATTCGTTACCTTCGAGATAGTTGGCGAAGATATGCAGGCTGCGGTTTGAAGAGTAGTTTTTCTTGCCGTGGTTGCGCCAGATATAGTCCCAGTGGGACTCGCCCGTGTAAAGCGGCATGAGCAGTGCCGGCGAGCCGAAAATCATTGAATATTCACCAAAAAGGATGACTTTACCGTAATATTTCTTTATTTCCATGACAGAATATTTTTCATTTTATTGTTGAACGACGTCGTCAATGCATTGATTATCATGACAGTAAGATAAGAGATTGTCTTTTATCAAGCTTTTCACCTGTTTTTCGTAGGCTTCAGGGTAAAGCAGATGCACGTTAGGGCCTGCGTCGAGGGTGAAGCATGCCGGGATTTTGGTTTCTTGGCGAAAACGTCTGATTAAACCGATGATTTCCAAGGTGTTAGGTTCCATCAGTTTGTAAGGAGGCGTCGACGTCGCCATCATCTCGTGAAGCTGGAGCGCCTCGCTTTCGGCTATGTCGATAAAAGCGTCGAGGTCACCATTTTGCAGCACTTTCAGCAGTCGTTCCGTGTTTTCGCGCGCTGTTGCATAACGTTTCTCTGCCAGCGGATGGCCGTTCATCAGCGAGTGGCCCACGCGCGACGACACGCTCTTCTCTTTGTTGGAGACGATGAGTATGCTGTCGTGATACGTCTTGAAGACAGGGCTCACGATGTCGGCCAGCGGCACCGCGTAGTCGTCGGAACTCTCCGCCACCGAAGGTGTTGCGCCCCAGAGGGCCATCACGTGGTAGACGGAACGTGCTGCGCTTCCCGAGGCCAGCCTGGACAGGAACGAGGCCTTACGCATATCGAGGGGCGCAACACCGCCGCTGACCTTTTGTTCGATCTTCAGCAGACAGAGCACCAGCGCGCTCATCGAGGCGGCACTCGAGGCGATACCCGACGAATGCGGGAAGGTGTTACGGCTCTCGACGACGAGATCCAGACCGTTCAAAAAACCAAAATATTGCTGATTATCAACGAGATACTTCTCTATCTTCTCCTGAAACTTCGGCGACTCCTTACCTTCGAAAAAGAATTGCATCGAGTACTTCGCGCCTCCGTTTTCGCCGACTTTTATCTGCGTCTCGGTGTGGCAGCGGCTCAAGGTGAAGCTTATCGAAGGGTTGTTGGGCAGCTGGTTGCCGTGTTTGCCCCAGTATTTCACTATGGCGATGTTAGAAGGAGAAGATGCTGAAACTGAAAACCCGTTCATATCAATTTTGTCTCAATTATGATGCAAAGTTACCAATTATTTTAATGCAATCAAAATATTTTTTAATTTTGTGACGTTGAAAAAGAAATTTAATCACTATGAAAAAACTTCATCTTATAACTTTTGCAATCGCTTTGGTTGCGATTTTAGTTTCTTGTACGAATAAGAAAGCCGGACAGACCAAAGACCGCTCCGTTGGCGGCACTTCCGAGATTCTGCTGGTGACACAGAACGACGAGCAGTGGAACGGCAGCATAGGTCAGGCGGTGCGCGACTTCTTCGAAGACGTCCAATATGGACTTCCGCAGCCCGAGAAGACTTTCCGCGTGGCGCATATCAACATCAACGCGCTCAACGACATGTTTAAGAAACACCGTAACATCATCTTCGCCGAGATCGTTCCCGACCTGCCGAACCCCATCATCGAGTCGCAGTACGACTGGCAGTCGGCGCCGCAATATGCCATCAGAATCAAGGCAAAAGATGCAGCGACATGGATCAAAATGTTTGATAATCAAAAAGATGAGTTGAAAAAGATATTCGACAAGAACGAACGTGCCCGTTTCATGGATTTCTTCCGTCCGATGGCCAACGCCAAGGTGATGGAGACCTTGAAAAACGCCTACGGCTTCACCATGACGGTGCCTGAGGGTTATTATGTGGCGTCGAACAAAGACTATTGCACCTGGCTTCGCAAGGAGGAGACCGACAAGAGCTTCGGCTTGGTAGTCTACCAGATTCCTTATAAAAGCACTGATGATTTGAATGAAGACAGACTCATCAAGACATGCGATTCTGTTTTGAAGAAATACATCCCGGGCCCGGCCGACGGCAGCTACATGGCTTTGGACACCGAGTTTGTGCCGCCTTATTTCGAGATAATCCCTGATTTTCCTGCAGGTTACGCCGTTGAGATGCGCGGACAGTGGAACACCGTCGGTGAGTTTATGGGCGGACCGTACGTCGCATACACAATAATCAACCCGGAAGCCACCAGGTTGATTACTGTCATGGGTTACATCTACTACCCCAACAAGCCGAAACGCGATCTGTTGAGGCAGGTTGAGACGATAATCTGGAGTTTAAAGTTTTAACTTCTGACCGACTTTCAGCTCGTTCGACTTCAAGTTGTTTTTCTGCTTGATATAGTCGACCGTCACGTTGTGCTTCTTGGCTATCGACCAGAGGCTATCGCCTGATTTTACTGTGTAAGTGGTGTTAGTGTTACCGCCACTCTGTGTCTCAGGCGGGTAGACTTTCAGCTTCTGTCCGACCTTGATGGTGTTGTTTTTGAGGTTATTCCACTTCTTGAGGTCGGTGACCGAGCATTTGTATTTCTGTGCGATCTTGCCGAGTGTCTCGCCCGATTTCACCACGTGGGTGGTCTGCGTTGTGGAGCGTTCCACCGGCTTGGCGTTACCTGCCTGTGCCATTGGTGCGCCTGAGCTGTAGACTATGAGCTTCTGCCCTATCTTGAGGTTATCCGACTTCAGGTTGTTCCACGACCTGAGCTGTTTCACGCCGACGTGATATTTCTTCGCTATGGCGCTCAGCGTCTCGCCTTTCTTCACGATATGCACGCTACGGTCGGAGATCTGCTTCATCTGCTCCTGCATCTTCTCCTTGTCGATGCCGCTCTTGGTCCTATAGGTATACAGTTCTTTCTCGTGGTCGATATATTCGCCTACATATTTCTCAGGAATCCTCAGTATCATCGGCTGTTTTGCCGTTGCCGGGATTATCGACTTCGTGTATTGAGGGTTGAAGAATTTAAGGTCTTCCATCGGGACGCCGAGCATCTCGTTGAGCTGGTCGAAATGCAGCGCGTCGTGCACCATCACGGTGTCGATGCCGTTTTTGATGATTCCAGGGTCGAGCGGACAGATGTTATGCTCGGCTGGGTAGTTCATCACGTAGTTGACTGCGATGAAGGCTGGTACATAGCCGCGGGTCTCGCGAGGCAGATAAGGCCATATTGCCCAGTAATTCTTGATGCCTCCGGCTCTGCGGATAGCTTTTTTCACGTTGCCTGCGCCTGAGTTATAGGCCGCGAGAGCTAGGAACCAGTCGCCAAAGGTCTTGTAAAGGTCGTTGAGGTGCTGACAGGCGGCTTCCGTCGACTTCAGAGGGTCGTAGCGGTCGTCGACCAGTGTGGTGACATTGAGTTTATAAGTCTTTCCAGTGGCATACATAAACTGCCAGAGGCCTTTAGCACCGGCCCACGAGCCAGCGCGAGGGTTTAATGCCGACTCCACGACAGCCAGATATTTAAGCTCGAGCGGCATATTATACTTGTCTAAAGTCTGTTCGAAAAGTGGAAAATAGACATCTGCCAAGCCCAGTATTCGCTCGGTTTTATCGCGTTTTTGCACTGCATACACATCAATAAACGACTTCACATGTTTGTTGTAGACGAGTTCCATGGTGGTGTTACGGTTCAGCTCTTCGATACGCTGGGCGTAGATACTGTCGGGGAACGACGGAATATATCCCGGAGGATAGTTGCAAGTGTTTTCTAAACTATTATCAAAATAAGGTATAAGTTGAAGAGTATCAATAGCTTCCAACATATCGCGCGACTCATCTACGATACCTTTTCCCGAGTTTTCATCGTCGTAAATCTGCTGAATCTTCTCCTGAATGCTGTCGGGAAGGTTATAATCAATGGAATCCATCGTGTACGCGTCGTCGAGAATCGACATGTCGATGGAGTCGTTCATCAAGCGTTGATTTATCGCTAAAGTGTCAGATTTTACGATAGTATCGTTAATCGGAGCAAAAGCCAAGAAAATCAATAAGATGCAGTTCATTTTCAATATTTTTAAAGTGCAAAATTACAAAAAAATTCAATAAAAACAACGCTTGTATGCAACAATTAAGTATCTTTGCAGCCTAATATTTAGAAATAATCATTTAAAAATATGAAGAAAATATTACTTAGTTTGATGGTTTTCGCTTTGTGCTTCGGCATTAAGGTGAACGCTCAAGAGCAGAAGACTCCGGATTGGAAGAGATGGCATTATCTCTCGGAAGAAGAAATGAATACGCCTGTAAGGGCTGTCAATTTCACTGAGACACCTCCTCCGACCGGCACGCCACGTTTCGTTGCGGAGTTTGAGCCTATGCAGGGTGTGATGATCCGTTACCCTCTCGGAATTCCTACAAGTTTGGTGGCACAGCTTTCGAACAACTGTCAGGTTTACTGCATCGTTTCAACATCGCAGCAGAACAGTGCTCAGAACACATTCCAGAGTGCAGGCGTCAATATGAGCAATGTTCATTTTGTGAATGCCGCTTCCGACTCATATTGGGTTCGCGACTACGGCCCGTGGTACATCTTCGAGGACAGAAACCCAGCTATCGTCGACAATATCTACAACCGTCCACGTCCTAACGACGACAACATGTCAGGCGTGTTTGCCAACTATTGGCAGATCCCGATGTACGGCATGAACCTTGAGCACACTGGCGGTAACATGATGGAAGACGGCCGTGGCCATGGCGTTAGCGACGAATTGGTATTTCAGGAAAACGGCAATAATGAAGCCAACGTGCGCCAAAAGATGCGTGACTATCTCGGCATTGACCCTTACCATGTAACCATCGACCCTCAGGGCGACTACATTGCACACGTCGACTGCTGGGGTAAGTACCTTGCACCTGACAAGATTTTGATTGCACAGCTGCCGGCGAGCAACAGCCACGCTGCTGATTACGATGCCGTTGCCAACTATTTTGCGACAACCAACTGCTGCTGGGGCTATCCTTACCACGTTTACCGCGTACAGGAACCTGGTGGAAGCACACTCGCACCATATACTAACTCATTGATTCTCAATAAATCGGTGTATGTGCCACTTGGCAGCAACTCGAATTACAACCAGCAGGCTTTGGCAGTTTATCAGGAGGCTATGCCAGGTTATGAGATCGTCGGAGTGACCAACAATGACTGGTACACCAGCTGGGAGAACACCGACGCTCTGCACTGCCGCACCCGTGGCGTGATGGACTTCAACATGCTCTTCGTTGACCATCGCGATGTGTATCACGGCGAAGAGGAATGGCAAGCCGAATATCCTGTAACCAGCAAGTTTATCGCCTACAGCGGCATGGATTTAAAACAGGACTCATTATTGGTTTACTATAGCATCGACGGCGGCGCTTATCAAGTGGCACACATGACAGCTACTGGCGAGCCTGACGAATATGTAGGCTATATCACCGGCTATCAAGGCGGTTCGGAGATTGATTATTATGTTTTCGGCGCCGATGAATCGGGACACCGTTACACACAGCCCGTTTTTGCTGAGCTCGACCCGCACCATTTCACTGTCGGACCTCACAGCCCGTCAGGCGAGCTAGTGATTACGCCAACAACTTTGTGGTTTGAACAAATAGGTGAATCAAAAGAATTCGACATCATAAATGAAACCACCAATGACATCGTTATCAATTCCATTGAGTCTAACGACAGCTACTTGGTGATAACTCCATCAGTATTCCCTGAAACCTTACCTGCAGGCGGCACAATGCATGTTGTGGTTGATTTCCTTGTTCCTCCTACAAAAGATTACATCGAGAGAACCATCACAATTAGCACTTCTGTCGGCATTAGAACTGTAACAGCAATGCTTAACAGCAACTTGGAAGACTGGGGATTGTGGATACCGGGATCACCTTACGTCGAGTTAACAGTCAATGAACCTCAAGCACATCCATACGTCGTCAATGGTAACTATGGTTCTAACACACCTATTGTAATTACAGAAGTATACGAGCCAACAAGCACCTCTCATTCTAACGTGCAGTATTTAGAGATAGAATATCCTGAATTACCTTATACTTTGGGAGTTAGCCAAAACTTCGAATTAACCGTTAGGGTCAATCCAAACCTGAGCAAGGACATTAAAGATTATGTGGAAACAGCAATATGCATAGTATCTGACCAAAATAACGTTACGTATTATGTGATCATCGACGGTGAATTATTGAGCATCAACGAGGTATCTGTTGAGACAAAGGTATATCCTAACCCGATGAACAATGTCTTGCACATTGAAAGCAACAACGTTCAGAGTGTAGCAATCTTCAACGCTGTCGGACAGCAGGTTTTGTTTGTCGAAAACACAAACGAAATCGATGTCGAGAGTTTGAGCGAGGGCTTGTACTTCGTTAGAATCAGCGACAGGAGAGGCAATAGCGTGGTGAAGAAAATAGTGAAAAATTAAAAAAATTGTTGCGCGTGTCAAAAATTGTTGTATTTTTGCAGCGCAATTTAGGTCGGGTTCTACTAACGGTTAGGTAACGACACTCTCACTGTCGAAATAAGGGTTCGATTCCCTTACCCGATACACCAAAAAAGTCTTGTAGATTTACAAGACTTTTTCTTTTTTTAGTCGTCATTATGAGTTGACGACTAATAACTAGTAATATAAGGATTATTTCGTTTTTCGTCGCCGAGGCGAGTCTGCGGGCCGTGACCGCAGTAACAGATTGTGTCGTCGGGCAGCTGGTAAAGCACATCGCGGAGACTTTTTTCTATTGTTGAATAGTTGCCTCCGGGGAGGTCGCAGCGTCCGATTCCCCTATAAAATAAGGTGTCGCCGGTGAAGACGATGCCGTCTTTTTCATCGTAGAAACAGATATGTCCGGGAGAATGGCCCGGAGTAAACAGCACCTTCAACTCGTCGTCGCCAACCTTGATGATGTCGCCGTCATTGAGGTCTTTCGTTGGATTCAGGCACCTATCTTGGGTGAAGTTGATGCCGAAAGCTGCCGCGTAGGCCCACACTTTGTCGTAAAACGGCTTCTCTATAGGATGCGCCGCCAGTTCAACATGGTATTTCTCAGCAATGACCTTGTTTCCCATCACATGGTCGATATGCGAGTGGGTGTTGAGCAGCATCAGCGGCTTTAGACCGTTTTTTTCGATGTAATTCAGAATCTGCTCGTCTTCAAACGGCTCCAGATTGCCAGCATCGATAATCACGCACTCCTTCTTCTCGTTGCAAACGATATAGGTGTTGACTTGTATCTGATTGAATATAAATGTCTTAACTGAAAGCATGCCAAAATTTTTAATCTACTTTAAGTAATGAAACCACTTGGTCGACGTTGATGTCGTTCATACATTTGAAATGTCCTTTCGGGCATTTTTTGTAGCCGAGTTTCGAGCACGGACGGCATTTCAGGCCTTTTATCTCGACGATATGATTCGGGATATCGAGTTTCTGCGGATAATACTGATACATGCCGAACTCAGGCACTGTGTTGCCCCACACCGACACCATCGGTTTATGAAGCGCTGCAGCGATGTGCATCATTCCAGTGTCACCCGTGAGCACCGCCTTCGACATCTTGATAATTGACGCCGACTGCTCAAGGTTAAGCATCCCGACTGGGTTCCAGACGTTCTCGCCCACCGCGTCGGCGATGACCTTGGCGCGTTGCATGTCGCCCGGACCACCTAGCAAAATCACGGGCTCGTCAAGTTTTTCGATAATCTCGATGACCTTATCGGTAGGCATCACCTTGGTGTTGTAGCTGCCACCTACGGCGATAGCGTAGAAACCATTACGGAACTCTTCAGGGATGTCTGGCTCCTGCATCAGGTTGGTCTCGGAGATGTAGAATTCCAGACCGCGACCGTCGTTTTTCACGCCAAGTGGCTCAACTGCCTCGAAATATCTGTCGACGATGTGCACATTAGGTAACTTGTTGATTTTGAAGGTGGTAAGCAGCATCTTCTTAAAGTCGAGCTTATGGAACGAATGATGTTCGCATCCGAGAGCCCAGCAGACACGACGGGAGCGGTTATTCTTCTGTAAATCAACGACATAGTCATATTCTTCCTTCTTCAGCTCCTTGATGGTTTCGCGAATCGAGTTGGAATATTCGATGGTCTTGTCGACATACGGGTTGTTGTGCGACAGACTCGCGAACTTGTCTTTTATAAGCATATGAAGCTCAACGTCGTCGTCCATCCGCTTGATGCAACGGATGACCGGCGTGGTGAGGACGATGTCGCCTATAGAGCTGAAACGGATGAGTAATATCTTCATTTTTTAGAATTTTTTATTCAAAGTATAGCGGCTAACGCCTTTATAATCAACCATTTGATGGTCTTTAAGATACAGAATCTCAGCATCATTGGCGGTATATTCCGTCTGTTCCATGCTGACGCAGCGACCTTGAGCCCATTTTGCCATGTAGCTGTTGATCGATACCGTGTAAACCTTGTCAGGATCAATAGGTTGGCCGTTTTCGAGATACACTTTTGCGTCGGAGAATGTTATTTTCCCGTCGGCGGCACGCTCGCCATCGATGGTGTAGGTGATGCCCGAGACGTGGGTGCAATCGCCATCGTCGGTTGAAGCTATGTTGAGGTATTCTTCAATCTGCTTGCCTGTCATCTTGGCTATCACGAGTTCGTTGTTAAACGGGTCGAGGGCGAAAATATCGGCTTTTGTGAGGTCGCCGCCGTGCAGGCTGTCGAGACGCACGCCGCCGGGGTTCTGCAGTCCGATGTCGGTCTTGACGATATAACGTGCTGCGTCGGCCATGAAAGCACCTAGGGCGTCCCAGCCGTCGAACTGAGTCTTGGCATGACCGAGCACGGTGTGGAAGTCAGGGTTGGCATAATAGCCGTCGACTTCTTTCTGGATGTCGGCATCCACCTTCGTAACTTTCTTTAAATCAATAGGTTGCGCATCAACAGAGACAATTGAACCGTCTTTGAACCGCACCTTGGTTACGGTGGTGTAGGTGATGTACGACTTCGACTGTGTGTAGAGCACGCCAGAGTCGAACAGCTTTGTATATAGGTCGTGCGAGTGACCACCGATGATGAGGTCAAACTCGGGGAACTCCATGGCGAACTTAGTCTCTTCGGGCAGTCCGCAGTGTGAGAGGAGGACGAACACGTCGCATTTGTCTTTGAGTTTAAGATATTCAGGAATAACCTTATCGGCCGGACGGAAGTCGACGTTTATCATATTTTTCTCGTGCGAGCACGGCCTTCCGTAGTTTTCGGTCTCAATCATTCCGAGGAAGGTGACCTTTATTTCCTTGCCGTCGATTTTACGTGTGATTGTGGTGTAGGCTGGCAGTTTCAGGTCGGGATAGCCTGTAAAATAAGCGTTTGCGCAGATTACCGGGAAGTTGGCGGTCTTGACGAAATATCTTATTCCGTCGATGTTGCCGTCGAACTCATGGTTGCCGAGTTCCGACACGTCGAAACCTAACTCGTTCATCATGTTAATCATAGGAAAATTAGGCGTTCCCGGGAATTTATCGTTGTAAGGGTTGCCCGTGCGGTTGTCGCCGGCGCTCACTATGATAAGCTCAGGATAAAGGTTGCGCAGGCTGTCGACAACATAAGCGAGTTTCGGCATATTCTCGATTTTTCCGTGCATGTCGTTAACCGACAAAATCACCAGTTCCTTCTGATTTGTCTGATTTTGAGCATTTTTCGGCTGTTTTACAGCGCAGGAAACCAGCAACATGCTGATTATCAATACGTAAAATATCTTTTTCATAGTATTAGATTTTGTTCGTTAAAAACTGTCTCGACTGCCGTCTCGTATTCATCTATATGATTGACTTTCTTCACTTTACGCCACACATTCTGTGGATCATCGAAGATGTTCATCATATATTTCCAGAGCTCCTTCATGCTTCCGATGATCTTCGGACTGCCGCCGGCATGACGCAGACGCTCAACATAGAGGTCGACGACAAAACCATGCAGACGCGTTTTCTTATTTTTTTGATTATCAATGCCTTTAATCTCTTCGGCAAGAAAAGGATTTGTAAGCAAACCACGGCCTAATGAGATGTTTTCTACTGATTTTCTGACTGTTTTATATTTTTCGACATCAAAAACATCGCCGTTGTAGACTAGAGGCTTATTAATTAAAGGTATCAGCTTTATGAACTTCTCCAGTGATGCCTCGCCGTTATACATCTGCTTCCCGATGCGCGGATGAATTATTATCTCGCTGACATTCAATGAGTTAAAAACTTCAATAAAGGCATAAATCTCTTCGTCGTTGTAATATCCGAGGCGGCATTTTATGCTGAATCTTATGCCGTCGACGTGCTCGCAGACCTCGGTCAGCATCGGGATGGTGCGTTCGGGGTCGGCCATGAGGCCGCAGCCACGTGTTTTGTTGGCGACACGCGGAAACGGGCATCCCATGTTGAGGTTGAACTCGCCGTATCCCATTGATTTACATTGATTTGCAAATCTTATGATTTCGTCGGCCTTATTGCTTAAAATCTGCGGGACGACGGTGTTCACGTCGTTGAATTCGGGGCTTATCTCTTCGCCGCGCAGACTCTTTGAGTTGTCTTTCTGTATTCCGGTGAAAAACGGGGTGTAAAACTTGTCTATTCCGCGAAAATGTTTCTTAAAGGCATTGCGGTAGACCACATCGGTGATTCCTTGAAACGGTGCGAGGCTCAGAGTTTCCATTGTTTTCCGATGATTAGTTTGACAATGGTCAGGGCGACGAGCAATGCCGTCATGAAGACCGCAATTTTATAGAGATAATCGCCGAAGCGTGCGTAAAATGTCATATTATCGTTGGCTTTGATGCTGTTTCGCAGGGCCGTCTGCTCCCAGTAGCCGCTCTGCTCGATGATGTCGCCCCGTTGGTTGATAAACCCTGAGATGCCAGTGTTTGCTGAGCGCGCCACGCTTCGGCGATTCTCGATGGCGCGAAGCTTCGAGAACTCGAGGTGTTGTTTGTGGCCTGGCGAGTCGCCCCACCATCCGTCGTTGGTGATGACGAACAGCATGTCGGCGCCTTTTCTCACAAACTCGGTGACGTATTCGCCGAACACCGACTCGTAGCAAATCAGCGGTGCAACTTTATGATTATCAAAGGCTAACACACGAGCTTCAGTGTCTTTTTGCAGTGTACCGACGGTGCCGCCGAGGTCGAGGGCATGGTTTTTAAGCATACGGAGGATCCACCACGAAGGCATCGACTCGGCTCCAGGCGTCAGTCGTGACTTATGGTAAAGCTGAATCGTGTCGGCGGTGATCAGGCTGGCGGTGTTATATGCGTAGAAATATTTGTCGATATTGCTGAATTTCCTAGCAGCGAAGTCGGTTTCATGACCTTCGGGAACATTTCCGTATGTGCTGATGCCGATTACATAGCAAGTGTTTGAATATTTCTCGATAAAACGACGTAACTCCCTGATTGAATAATATTTATCAATTCGTTCAAGCCAGATATTCTCCTGTATCGCCGACTCTGGACTCACCACAAAACGGGTGCTGTCGGTCATCAGAGGAGCGGCGACAGAGAGGTTGCGAAGCATTATCTCTTGAGGAGTAAGAGTGAATTCCTCCGAGTAAGGATCGAGATTGGGTTGGACGACGACGATTTCGACTTCACTGCCTTTTTCTTTATAAGAAAAATATTGTATCTTACTGATTATCAATGGGATAAAGAGAATGCAAAGTACTATAATTGAATATTTGATACTCAAAGAGGATTTCTTCACTCCGCTTTGCTGCGGTCGAAATGACGCATGCAAAAACTTGTAAATCATTATGTTAGCTACAAGTACCCAAATTGTGCCGCCTGCAATGCCTGTAAACTCGTACCATTGCACCCAGGAGTGGTAGTGCGAGAAGACATTTCCCAGGTTAAGCCACGGCCAGTTGAGCTGCCAGTGTAGATGCAGGTATTCGAAGGCTAACACAAAGATTATCAACACATAATAACCTTTTTTGTTGTCGTAAAGCCTCGTTTTCACAAAATGAAAAGCCCAGAAAACGCATGTCATGAAGAGACTGTTGAGCAGTATCATGGCGATGGTTCCTGCTGCTGTAGTCTTCCACACCCACCATGTCGTGAGGCCATTCCAAACCACAAAAGTTATAAAAGATAACCAGAAAATGCTGCCTTTTTCAGGATTTTCATTGTCGCCTATCCTATCTTGAAGATATAAAAGCGGAACGAAAGCGACGAAAGCGAGGGGCACGAGGCCGTTGACAGGCCATGCGGCGGCAATTAAGAGACCGCTCAACACCGCCAAACCCACTTTCGTAATAGTCTTCATCACTTGATTCTCAATAGTTTAGACATCTTAAAGCTATCGTCGAGGAAGACGATGGAAGCATTGGCATTGCGTTCGATTTGGTTGATGCTTTCTTCGAAAAGTTCGCAAATCTTAGCTGCATTTTTCGTATTGATGAAAGGTGCGAAATTCTTTGTGAAGCTCTTCTCATCGGCAGGAAGCATCACATCGTCGGACATATTGTTGTTGAATAACAACGAGTTATGAAAGATATTCAGTCCGTATTCCAAAAATTCCTTCTGTTTCTCGCGTCCCAGTGGCTTGATGTCGTTGGCCACCAGGTCGATGAGTTCCGACACAGCGCCTCTGAAGCAGTAACGCATCCATTTTTGGAATGTCTCGGCGTAAAGCTTCTCTTCTTCAATATCTTGAGCGTAATGTCTCGCCAGAATCCAGCTGCCATTGGCCAATGCGGCCGCGTCGTAAGCCTGCTGTTCGTCGCATCCCAGTCTGTCGATCAAGGCTTGCTGCGTCTCCTGATGCCCGAGTTTATTGACCTTAAGCATCACGCAACGCGAACGAATGGTGGTAAGCAGCTCCTCCTGATGCTCGGCGATGAGAATAAACATCGTCTTCTCTGGCGGTTCCTCGATAAGTTTCAGTAACTTATTGGCGCTCTGCATGTTAAGCTTCTCGGCCATCCAGATAATAGCAATCTTATACTCGCTTTCGTAGGCTTTAAAGCTGAGTTTTCGCATTATCGTTGCCGCGTCGCGCACGTTGATTATGCCTTGTTTGTTTTCGATATCTAGCTTTGTAAACCAGTTCGAAAGGTCGGCATATCCTTGACAATCAGTGAGATACTCGCGCCACTCGGTGATAAACAGGTCGGATTGCGGATCTTGCTTCACCGTTTTGTTGGTGGCGGTCGGAAACACGAAATGCAGGTCGGGATGGGTGAGCGTCATGAATTTTTTACACGACGGACACTCACCGCAACTGTCGGTCTCTGAACGGTTTGTGCAGTTGATATATTGGGCGTAAGCCAGAGCCAGAGGCAGCTTTCCGCTACCTTCAGGGCCTAAAAACAGCTGAGCATGAGGCACGCGACTCTCCTGAACGCTCTGAATCAGGCGTTTTTTTAAGTCGTCATGCCCTATAACATCAGCAAAAAGCATTATCTCTTGACGATTTTTGTCGTTGAAATATTACCTTCTCTATCTACAACTCTTACGAAGTAAATACCACTTGCAAAACCAGCGATATTGATTGATTCTGAATTATTTACATTCTTATCTAAGACTTTTAAGCCTATAGAATTGTAAATCTCGACGTATTGGATATCCTCGCCCTGAACATTAATAATGTCGTTGGCAGGGTTAGGATAAATCGTCACATCGTTATCAGCGACAACCGAACCGACGTTGAGAATCATCGTGTTACCTGGGAAGATGATATCGTCAACCCAGCAAACATATTCTTCTACGGCGGCGTTTTGAGCAGTATAATAACACCATGAAACAGTATGTTCGCCTGCCGGTATGTTGAGTGTATAGAGTGTCCAGTCGTGATCGCCATAGAGCAGGTCTTTTGCAGCACCGTCGAGGTAGATGATAAGAGCAGCTCTGTTATGCTTGATGTGCATCTTGTAATAGAACGAAAGCACGCCGTCGGTGGTGTTTTTCATATCGACAAACATCGTAGCTGATTGGTGCTTGCTAAGCTGAGGCGACTGCGCGCTATGGACGCCGCTATGTGCCACGGTATCGGTGATAAACCAGTTGGCATCGCCTTCGAGCTGCCAGTTGAACTGCGAGAAATCGCCCGATTCGAAGTCTTCCTTCACCGTTCCGATAGTCAGGACGAGGCTCTTTTCTGAAGAATACTGACCTGTCAAGACATTGAGATTGACAGTGAGGACGTTGCCTTCAGGGGCGTCGTTGGCGATCTGGAACTCGATAGCCTGCTGGTAGGTGCTGTTGACACCGACATTGTTGAAATGCACGTCATTGTTGACAATCGTGATATAATCCAGGTCGACGCTAGCGATGATATGCGGGTCTTCGGCTACGCAGTGACCTGTGTTTTTACCCTTGACGGTGACGGTGAATGTCTCTCCCGGATCGAGGAAGCCGTTCATGTTGCCTACCGTTTCAGCGTATGTTAACTCGTTGATATTCAATACTGGAGCTACTGCCTGGAAGAACACATCGCGAGTCCATACGTTAGTGCCGTCGGTACATGTCATGACGAAGTCGACGTAGGTCTCGTCAGGGATGTTGTTTGCGACTTCAACGTCGAAGGCGTCGTTGACCGTCACTGTGGCGCCACCGTTGATATTACCAACGTTTACTGTCGATTTCGACAGTGTGACGAAGTCGGAAGCGGTCGATAAAGTTGCTATCACGTTGGTAGCATCCACAGCGCCTGCGTTACGGAAGTCGACATCCATAGAGATGTTAGTCCCAAAGAGAAAATCGCCATGAATATCAATACCTTGCGGATAGACGAAAGCTGTGGTGTTATCGATTCCGACAATATCTATTGTCTGTGGATAGGCGTTAGGTCCTGTGATGATAAGCTGAAGAGTATCGATGACATCGAGTGACTCGCCGAGAGCGAAATTAACGTCAGCATGTCCGTTGGCGTCGGTCATGCCGAATGCCAGCAGTTCGCCGTTATGGAAGAGGCTGCAGCGGAAGTTGCTTTGTGGCTCTCCTCGCTTGGTGATGTATATAGGCATCGTCGTCGTTCCTACTGTCAATGCTGATGCGTAGCTCACCTCCGGACGGAATGGCTCGTCGAGCCACGGGCACACTGCCACGTCGCCTAAGATATTGATGTCGTAGAGGTTCCAGCGCATAGCGCCATCGTCGCCCCATGGTGTGGTGACATACGGAGCTGTCATGATCTTCATCTCCACGAAGGCTGTCCCGATGTAAGGCAGGCGGTCGTTGTAGTAGGCGTCGATAAACTCACGGTGCAGATGCGCTGCCATGCCATCGCCCCAAGGCTGATACCAGCCATAGCGCGAGTTACCTGTCGAGGCTACGAATCCCGTCGAGATGTTGACCAGTCGCTCGAGCATGCAGGAGTGGGTGAAGTCGCCACAGATGCAGCCGTGCGAATGGAAGAAGTTATAGTTGTGATGTACGCCGTCGAGCTGTGCAAACGAGTTGTCGTCGGTGGTGTTGACATACCATCCTGCCACGTAGTCGGTGTTGGCGTGGCCCACATGATGCACATATTGTCCGCCGTATTCATTGATGGCTTTCTTGAAGGTGCTGCCGCTCCAGCCCGTAGGACCGTCGGCATATATCTTGATGAAGTTATAGTCTTCAGGGATGCCCACTGTGGTGTAGCCAAACTGGCTCGATCCGCCGATGAGCATGTTGAGGTCGGTGCTGCCGTAGTAGCCGTCGCCGAGGTGTTCACCGCCGAGGATGACATCGTGGAACTCGCCGAGCACAGGGTTCGCCTGATACTCTAACGTTTTGTGCATCATATTGTTAAACTGTAGTTCGTTGTTGAACGGCATGCGGGCGATGGCCAGTTCAGGGAGGAGGTCATCCTCGCCAACTTCGCCCCAGTATTCGTCGTTGTCGTCGTTCCAGGTGCCGTCGAGGCAAACAAAATACATATCGGCCGGGAGGTTATCCCTCTCATCTCCCACCTCGCACCAGAAGGCGCGCCACGGCACCACGTTAGAGTCGCCGCCGAGGAGAACCATCTCTATGCCTTCGTTGGTGTATTCTTGATCGATGTAGGTGCGCACTTTCTCGGCATTGTCGCGACCGGCGAAGTTGGCGAGGATGTCTTCCAGCGCCGTGACGTGGGTACGGAGGCCGCGAGCCTCATAGAAGGCGACGTATTCGTCGAAATGCGAGACCCACTGCTGTGGGGTGATGACGAGGATTTCGTAGCCACCGAGCGAGCGGCCGCGTGACGTATATCCCTGCACCGCCTCGGGGTTCTGTGCCAGACGCTCAACACGAGACTGTACCTCCGGGGTCATCCAGAGTTTGCTGCTATGGTCGGCTTTTGATGCCATCAGTTCGACGGTGACAGTCACCGACTTAGCATACGACACCTTGCCTGTGGCAGGGACGTAACGCACTGGGGTAAACTGTGCGAAGGCAAACGAGCAGCCGTTGAGATACTGAGTGTTTACCTTAGAATACGTGATTTCAGGATACACGTTTTCCGAACGATAAAACTCCTCGTTTTTCTCAAAAACCAATGGCTCTGTCGACGACAGCGGGCGTGCCGACTGCTGAGGCATCAGGTTATAGATACCTTCGAGCTCGACAAAGTCGGAATATTCGACTGTAATGTTCTGAGCATCAGTGTTTTGCGGCAGAAGCAACGACACAGCCTGATATGGCAGCGTAGCTTCGCCAGGGACACCGTTGTTATAGGTATCAGCGAAACGGAGCACATCGTAGCCGTTCATCTCGCTGACCATAGGAGTCCCGAAATAATAAGTTTTCTGCACGGTCTGAGCGAATGAGAGAGTGCTCAGAATCACAGAAAAGACTAATGTTAACAATACTTTTTTCATCTTATAGGATGTTTAATTGGTTATGCGTTAATCCATTTTTCGACCTCATCCAGCTGCAATGCCGGGACGTCCATCTTTGTCTTTTTACGGATGCCGTTGAGTTTCTCACGCAGGGCAGATGGCTTCTCCGACTGCATCATCTCGACGGTGGTGTAGTTCTGACGAACAAGCACTTCGGCCCATACCTCAGGCACGCCGACGGCCATGAAGTCTTCCTTCGTAGCCACTTTCTTGTGGATCTCCGGACGCATCGTCGGGAAGAGAAGCACTTCCTGAATCTGTGTCTGACCTGTGAGCAGCATCACGAAACGGTCGATGCCGATACCCATGCCAGATGTAGGAGGCATGCCGTATTCCAAAGCGCGGAGGAAGTCCTGGTCGATGACCATAGCCTCGTCGTCGCCGCGGCCTGCGAGTTTCATCTGTTCCTCGAAACGGGCACGCTGATCGATAGGGTCGTTGAGCTCGGTGTAGGCGTTAGCCACCTCTTTACCGTTGATCATCAGTTCGAAGCGCTCGGTGAGTTCCGGGTTCTCGCGGTGGCGTTTACATAGCGGCGACATCTCGACAGGATAGTCGGTGATGAATGTCGGCTGGATGTAGGTGCCTTCGCATTTCGCGCCGAAGATCTCATCGATGAGCTTGCCTTTACCCATCGACTCGTCGATTTCGATCTCGAGTTTCTTGCACACCTCACGCAGCTGTTCCTCGTTCATTCCGTTGATGTCGATGCCAGTGTTTTCCTTGATGGAGTCAATCATCGAGATGCGTTTGAACGGGCGTTTCAAGCTTATCTCATGGTCGCCGACTTTCAAAACATCGGTGCCGAGCACGTCGTGAGCGCAACGGCAGATCATCTCCTCGGTGAAGTCCATCATCCAGAGGTAGTCTTTGTAGGCCACGTATATCTCAAGTCCAGTAAACTCAGGGTTATGCGAACGGTCCATGCCTTCGTTGCGGAAGTTACGCGAGAACTCATACACTCCGTCGAAGCCGCCTACGATGAGACGTTTCAGGTAAAGCTCGTCGGCGATGCGCAGATACATCGGGATGTCGAGGGCGTTGTGGTGTGTCACAAACGGACGTGCCGAGGCGCCTCCCGGTATAGGCTGAAGGACTGGAGTCTCCACCTCAAGATAGCCTCTCTCGTTGAAGAAATTACGCATGCTGTTGATGATTCGCGTCCTCTTCTCGAAGATATCTTTAACTTTGTCGTTGACAACGAGGTCCACATAACGCATACGATAACGCAGCTCCGGGTCGTTGAACTCGTCGTATTTCACGCCGTCTTTTTCCTTCACGATAGGCAGTGGGCGCAAGCTCTTGCTGAGCACTGTCATCTCCTTGACGTGAATCGAAATCTCGCCCATCTGGGTGCGGAACACGAAGCCTTTCACTCCGATGAAGTCGCCGATGTCGAGCAGACGTTTGAAAACAACGTTGTACATGGTCTTGTCTTCGCCTGGGCATATCTCGTCACGGTTGAGGTACAGCTGGATACGGCCGTGGGCGTCCTGCAGCTCGCAGAATGACGCGGCTCCCATGATACGACGGCTCATGATACGGCCGCCTATGCTGACGTTTTCGAACTTCGAGAGATCGTTGTCGTCAAACTGTTCCTTGATCTGCGCTGTCGTGACGTTGACTTCGAACGCCGCCTGCGGATACGGGTTAATGCCTAGCTTGTAAAGCTCTTGAAGGGAATTCCTTCTAATCTGTTCTTGTTCGTTTAACATATATATCTTTTATTTTTATTTTCCAAATATGTATTTGGGTGCAAAGATACATATTTTTTTCTTAAACGACAGGATAATTCTTTATTTTTCGACTGAATTAAATATATCTGGCGATTGAGTAGATATATTTTTCCGTTTGTTTGGTTTCAAAAACGATGTTTTCGGCTTTTGTGAGCACTGTTTTCAGGTCGTTTCGGATGCCTTCGCCTGTAAGTTTTAGCGCTGCCTCTTTACGAGTCCAGAGAGCGAGAAAAGCCGATAGGCTTTCAGGCGCCGACGCTATCGTGGCTTGTTCTTCTTCGTTCATGGTATATGCTATCAGCGAGGGCGTTACTTTACGTGTTGTCTCCACGTCGGCGCCCACCGGCTGCCTGTCGATGGCGCATAATGCCACATTGCCCGAGTGGCTGAAGCTGAAATGTATGTCGGGATGCCCTTTGATGACGGGCTTGCCACCTTCAAGATAGTCGAAAACAGGTGGTTCGGTGATGCCGTATTCTTTCTGGAGACCTTCCATAAGGAGCAGATACACCGCCAGCGACAGGCGCCGGCCGCTCTCGTGAGCAAACTTTAGAGCATGCTCACGTCGTTGCGGCGACACCATCGCCAGCGCCTTCTCAATATCGAGAGTTTCAGTATGTTCGTTTATATATATCAATATTTTATAGCTTTCTTATTCACCATCTTGCCGCTCTCTGTCGTGCCTTGGATGATGTAAACGCCGGTGTTGAGTTCGTTCAAGTTCGTGCTCTGCATGAGCTGTCCGTTGACGTTGAAGATTCTTTCAATATTGACTATTTCTCCATCTTCGTAAATCTCTTCGACGTCAGCATTCTGACCCATTGTGCCGTTCCATCCGATGTTTTGGCCGTAAAGCCCTCCGTCTTCAGAGTTGACCCATGCTACGATGTCTTGTCCATCACAGAATCCTGAATTTTTTTTGCCGTAGGTTTTGTTATAGCTGGTAGAAGATATTGTGGTGTTCCATACCAGGTTGTTGTCACTGTCGAAGCCTGCAGCCTCGATGGTGTTTTGGTTGGTGCCGTACATCACGACATATGTGCCTGTGGAACTGTCAACGTCGACACCGATTAAGTAATAATCTGCTTGACCTATGCTGTCAGCCACCAAAATACCGTCGCCCAATAACACCTCGCCAGTCTCAGTGATACGGTTGACATAGATTCTGCCCAGTCTTTGGAATTCGTTATCCTCTTGAGCATAGGCGATAATGATGTCATTGGTGTTTCTATCGACAGAGGCGCATGGCATAGTGTAGGCGTTATTGTAATCAATGCTGTGTACAGAAACGCCGCATGTGTCGGCAATGGTGGGAGAGCCTGTCGCATCGAAATGTGTCACATAAGTTGAACCGTCGTATTCCTGATACGCATATGCACCACCATTGTTGTCGGGAATAGCATTAACGATAAGACTTCCGTCGGCGGTCACCTCTCCAAACAACAAGGTCTCTGGAACTACCTGCTCGCCGTCTTTGTTGTATCCGGCGACATAAATCCTCTTATTGTAAAGGTCGCGTTCAGCAAGCGTTCTTTTAGTATATACCACGAAAACGCCGTTATCGGCGGGAACCAGCTTGCCTTTGGTACATTTTTGCACAGGGTCACTGATGGTTGCCATTGTTCTCAACGTGCCGTCGGCGTTAATATATTGCAGGAATAAGCTATGCATGTCGGTGCCCAAAGCCCACAGGCCTGTGTCTTGGTTGTAATTATACGTTGACAGCAGTTCGGAGCGATCGCCTCCTTCGCCGTCGAAAAGCATAATACCGTATTCGCCCCAAGGGAAAGTGCCGTCTTCGTTGATTTTCACCACCCAATGAGTGGTGTCGGCTGTACGGAACATACTCGCAACGCCATCGACGAGGGCTTCCATAGCGTAGCCTGGTGACCAATCAGTAAGGTTTGGTGTGGTGATATGGATACCTGCATCGCCCCATTGTTTCTCTCCTTCAGTATTGACGAGCTGGATTGTAGGTGCCCAGCCGTTGCTGGCTCCATAAAGACACTGGATGTAGAATCCGTCAGAAGAAATTTTAGGTATGATCACAACTTCGCCTGCATTTTGTGGGCAGCTGGCAAGGACAGTGTTCGTTGTAGGGTCGTCAACCCATTGCGCCTTCGCTGAAAGCAATGCCACTAAAGCTATTACGAATAGATATAATTTTTTCATAATATAATAAAATAAGATTTGCCAATTGTTTTTATTCTTTCACAACGACAATTTTCTTATTCACCATCTTGCCGCTCTCTGTCGTGCCTTGGATGATGTAAACGCCGGTATTGAGCTCGTTCAAGTCATTGCACTGCATGACCTGACCGTTGACGTTGAAGACTTTTACTATAGTGACGATTTCTTCATCTTCGAAGATTTCTTCCACATCCAATCCCTGGCCCATTGAGCCGTCGACGCCGAAGTTCTGGGCGTAGATGTTACCGTTATCGTAGTCATTAGCCCAGGCTATTATGTTTTGTCCATTGTGGAAACCTGAAATGATTTCGGGGTATTCTCTCTTATCTGCGGAAGAGCTCAATTCGGTTTGCCACAACACATTGCCGTTCATGTCAATGCCAACCGCCTCAAGGGTGGTGAGGGGAATTCCATCTTCTACTTGTTTGAAATAGGTCACAGCGAAACCGCTGCCGTCTTCAAAGGAGGAAATTGTTGGTATACTGATAGGTCTGCCATCGTTGTAGAAAACCATGACACCCTCGTCCCAGACGCGCTCGCCGGTGGCAGTGATGCGGTTTACAAATAATCTTGAATCATGTTGACTGCCGTTTTTCTGTACGTAGGTGATGAGCAGGTCATGAGAAACAGGGTCGACAGAGGTATAAGGATCAACGTAAACGTGGGCCAGGTCAGCCGAGTGTACAGTGACGCCGAGGGTGTCGCTGATGGTGCTGTTGCCGTCGGCATCGAAGTGGAACACGCGGACGTTAAACATCTGGGAAAGATAAGTATCTCCTTGATTAATGTACACGTATGCACCGCCTAAGCCGTCTAGCTCCACTTTTTGGCAGTAAGGACCTGTATTGTTCAAATTTCCCATCAATCTGACATCCTGAAGGGTCTGTGTGCCGTCTTTGGCGTAGCCCGTGAGATGGATATCCACGACTGAACTTAACGAACTTCCTTCTTGGTAAACATACACATGTTCATATGTCAGAAAAACGCTGTTGTCATCACGGAGGACGAGCTTTCCGTACGTGCTTATTGTGGTATCGTTGGGTGCCTCGATGGTGATCAGGGGATTCAAGGTGCCGTCGGCATTGATGTATTGTAGGTAAAGATTATTGTTGTCATTGCCCAATGCCCATGCGCCGTTGTCTTTGCCGGCAATGATTTCGGCGCGCTTGCCGCCATTGCCATCGAAAAGCAGAACACCTTGTTCACCCCAGGCGTAGGTGCCGTCGGGATGGAATCTCATCGCCACAGTTGTTGCGTCGGCAGTGGAGAAGCAGGCCACCAGGTCATGATCAGGGGTAATGTCTATCGCACGGCCATCCGAATGATCTAAATAAGCGAACTGGTTCAGGCGGAGACCACCGGGACCCCATTGCGGAGTGCCGTCAGCGGTGAGACGCTGAAAGGTAGGGATAAAGCCATTGGTACGCGCGAGAGAACCCCAATGGAAATAGGTGTCGTTCGTCTCCACATCGGTCACGATTATGATTCCGCCAGAAATAGAGTTGTTTTCATGGTTGCCGATGAGGTTGTTTGTGGCAGGGTCATCTGTCCACTGGGCTTGTAGCGCAAATGTGGCTACCATTGCCAAAATAAGTAAAGATAATTTTTTCATAACATAATATTAAATGTAAAGACGCACATTTGTACGTCTTTACATTGTGTTTCTAAATTTATTTATTCTTTAACAACGACGGTTTTCTTGTTAACAATCTTGCCACTTTCTGTCGTGCCTTGGATGATGTAAACGCCGGTGTTGAGTTCATTCAAGTTCGTGCTCTGCATAAGCTGTCCGTTGACGTTGTAGATTCTCTCGATATTGATGATTTCTCCATCTTCGTATATCTCTTCTACATCAGCATGCTGACCCATTGTGCCGTTCCATCCGATGTTTTGGCCGTATAGTATGCCTGTGTGGTGGTCTCCCCATATATAGACAAGTTGTCCATTGTTGAAGCCTTGAATTGATTTTGTGTAGTCTCTCCTATACAAGGTTGAGCTCATTGTGGTTTGCCACAACACATTGCAGTTCATGTCCATACCAACAGCCTCGATGGTGGAATTGGGGCTAAGAATATCATCACCTTGGTAAAAGATCACAGAGAAACCACTGCCGTCTTCAAAAGTTGAAACCATTGGTATATCGAGAGGATTGCCTTGGTTGTCGAAAACCAGGACACCTTCGTCCCAAACGCGCTCGCCTGTGGCGGTGATGCGATTTACAAATATTTTTGGCTCATGTTGAGCAATGTTTTTCTGTTCGTAGGAGATGAGCAGGTCGTGAGAAACAGGATCGATGGAGGCATAGCCGTCAACATAGAGGTGTTCTTGTTCAGGGGTGTGTACTGTGACACCGAGGGTGTCGCTGATGGTGTTGTTGCCATTGGCATCGTAGTGGCATACATGGATATTATTAAACTCCTGAATTTCACTATCTCCAACCTCAATATACACGTAGGCACCGCCTAAGCCGTCTGGCACAACTTCGTGTGTATAGGTCACTATATTGTTCACTTGCCCCATCAATTTGGTGTCCGGAACGGTTTGTGTGCCATCTTTGGCGTAGCCTGTGAGATGAATATCCACAATTCCACTTAACGAACTTTTACCAGGGTAAACATACACATGCTCGTAGGTCAGGAAAACGCTGTTGTCATTGGCGAGGACGAGTTTTCCGTATGTGGATCTTATGGTATCGTTGTACTGTTCGATAGTGATGACAGGATTCAACGAACCGTCGGCTTCGATGTATTGCAGGTAAAGGTTATAGAGGTCGCTGCCTAAAGCCCATGCACCGCCGTCGTTGCCAGCGATGATTTCGGCGCGGCTACCGCCTTTGCCGTCGAAAAGCAGAACACCTTGTTCGCCCCAGGGATAGGTGCCATCAGGATGTAGTCTCAAAGCAATGGTTACTGTGTCGGCTGTTGAGAAACAGCTAATCACATCATGATCAGGGGTGATGGTAAAAACGTCGCCTGCCGACCAGCCCAGAAAATTGAATTGGTTGAAGCGGATGCCGTTTTCGCCCCATTGCGGTGTGCCGTCAGGAGTGATGCGCTGCAATGCTGGAGCATGACCATTCGAAGCATACACACCGCCAGAGGTCCATTGGACATAGCTGTCGCCAGTTTCTGCATCGGTCATAACGTGGATTTCGCCAACATAGATACTGTCAACAGGGCTGGCGTCAGCGATGAATGTGTTTGTGGCCGGGTTATCGGTCCACTGGGCTTGGAGCGCAAATGCAGCTACCATTGCCAGGAAAAGTAAAGATAATTTTTTCATGTTTTATAATTTTTTGTTAATTTGTAATCGAGCAACAAAGATACTAAAAAGTTTCAAATAGATCGAAACAGGCAAAAGAATAGCCGTTTTTCAGACAAATGGTTAGTCAGAAAGACAAAATGTTACATAAAAGTTCCACGGTATTCGGAGGGTGTCATTCCGAATTTTGTCTTGAAGCTGCGGTAGAATGAAACCGTGTTCGAGAAGCCGCTTGCCGTGCACACCTGTTCCAAGCTCATCTCGGGATGTTCGTTCATGAGGCGAATGGCATGGCTGAGACGAAGCTCGCGTACAAGGGTGGTGAGCCTTTCATATTCGCTGCCTTGTGAGAAAGCGGCACCGATGCGTTCCTTCGACAAACCCGTGATTTCGATGAGTGTCTGACGTTCAAACATAGGATTGAGATACAGCTTCTCATTTTCAATAAGGTCGTGGAGGTAGGCCGAAAGCTCGGCATCTGATAGCTCCGAACAGTTGGGAGTTGGGAGTTGGGAGTTTGCAGTTGGCTTCAACTCGCGGTATTTGTCCTTGTATTCCACCGCCTCGGTAATCTGTTGTGCGAGGATGCGGTTTTGCTTTTTCGTCTTACGCCACTGAACAAATACTTTGATGGCAAAAAGAAGTATCAAGATACTTATTAAAATTATTACCCTTCGCGATGTTTCCGCACGATGTGTGGCTTCACGCTGCCGTTCGGCCTCCATTTGCTGTTGGAGAGCGTTATAGCGAGCGATATGTTCGCGGGCCGTGGCGTCGCGCACACCAATCTCAATTTGGCGGAATGCCGTGAGCATGTTGCCGTGCTCGCCCAATGATGCGTATGCCGCAGTGATATAGTTTTGGGCCTGGTTACGGTAGAAGCGGATGTAGTCGGCGCGTTTCTGGTCGGTCTTTGGCTCGCGGTGGCTGCCGTCGAGGTATTCGTCAGGGTGTGCCTCGTAGTCGTCGAGCCGCTCGATGATACGGCGGGCCAATGGCAGAGTCTCGGCATAACGGTCGTGCGAGCCGAGCATGACAATCTTACGTCGCGAGGCTATTATGAATGCGTCAAGCTCGCTGAACGTCCTTTTGTCATTGAGCAGAGCCAACACGCTGTCCATCTTTGCCATGCCTTCTTCCTCATGACCCATAGCATGAAGCGCGGCGCCAATCTCCGCCTCAGTGCGCAGAGCGTCGGTCTCGGCCTCGGGGCCAATCTGGTGGCACACATCGACCAGCTGTCGTGACCGTTGGAGCCATCCTAAGGTGTCGTTCTGCATACGCTCGGTGTAGGCCAGAATATCATACACATCGCGCAGTCTCGTCAGGTTTGTCTTGATGTGGTCGTTGTTTAGCAGACGCAAGGCGATAGCCTGTGCTGAGTCTAAGCGGATGTTTGCCGGTCCGCCGAGCAGCGAGTCCATCTGTTCGTGCATCAGTGTCATGCCATATATGCGTGCCCGACACTGTTCGGCCTGCACCTTGTCAATATTGCCCACGATGAGCGCCGAGTCGATGATTTGCAACGCCTGTTCGGGCTGGTAACCATAGATATTCATCGCCACTCGAATGGTGTGGATGGTGTCGGCCGACTGTGCATCACGGTTTCTCTCGCCGTTATCCGAAACGCCGCCACCGCCAGTGCAGGCTGTCATCACAGCAGTTAGAGCAAATATTAATATGTGAAGTGTTTTTTTCATATATTCAAAGTGCAAAGATACATATTTTTTATTACTTTTGCAGAGATATTTTAAAATATGGTCGATCTTCTGCAGACGAAAATAGAATACCTCAAAGGCGTCGGGCCAAAACGAGCCGAGCTTCTGAACAAGGAACTGGGCATCTTCACGTTTCAGGACCTGCTCGACTATTTCCCGTTCAGGTATATCGACCGCTCGCAGATTCACAAGGTCAGGCAGATCACCGACGACAACGTCTATTACCAGCTCGTCGGCACCGTCAGCAATGTACAATGTATTGGCGCTCCGCGAGTTACGAGAATTACAGCGACATTCACCGACGACACGGGAAGCATCGAATTGGTGTGGTTTAAAGGTCTGAAATGGATAAAAAACCGCTTCCAGCCGGGCAAGAAATACCTCATTTTCGGCAAGGCGAGCGTGTTTAACAACCGCTTCAACTTCACCCACCCCGACGTGGAGGACTATAACCCCGACGACACCCTCGTTAGCGAGGCGCTTCAAGGCGTTTACAACACCACCGAGAAGATGAAAAATCACGGTCTGGGCACGAAACAGTATGCGAAACTCGTGAAAACATGCGTCCAACAGGTGTGGAACCTCATCCCGGAGGTGCTGCCCGAGAGTCTGGTGCTTCACGACAAGCTCATGACTCGAAAAGAGGCCTACTACAAGATTCATCTGCCGTCGAGCAGCAGCGACATACAGCGTGCCACAACGAGGTTGAAATATGAGGAGCATTTCTTCTTCCAGCTACGCCTTCTGATACATAAAAAAGACCGCGAGAAAAACACTAAAAGCGTTGTTTTTCAACAAGTTGGCGACTATTTCAACTGTTTTTACAAGGAGCATCTCCCCTTCCCTCTCACCAACGCGCAGAAACGTGTCATCAAGGAGATCAGGGCTGACCTGAAGAGCGGTCACCAGATGAACCGACTGCTGCAGGGCGACGTGGGCAGCGGCAAGACCATCGTGGCATTGATGATCATGCTGTTAGCCCTCGACAATGGCTACCAAGCCGCCCTCATGGCCCCCACCGAGATACTCGCGACACAGCATCTCGACACCTTGAGAGCGCAACTCGCCGGCATGGACGTGCACTTCGCCTTGCTGACGGGAAGCACCAAGCAGTCGGAGCGCAAACAGATTCTCACCGACCTTGCCAACGGCAACCTGCAGATCATCATCGGGACGCACGCTTTGATTGAAGACACTGTTGTTTTCAAGAACCTCGGGCTCTGTATCATCGACGAGCAACACCGCTTCGGCGTCGCGCAACGAGCCTCGTTCTGGGACAAGACCGCGTTCCCGCCGCATACCTTGGTGATGACGGCGACACCTATCCCGCGCACCCTGGCGATGACGCAGTATGGTGACTTGGACGTGTCGAAGATAGATGAGATGCCCCCCGGCCGCAAGCCTGTGAAGACGATGCATGTGTTTCAGGAACAGCGACTTAGGGTCATCGGGTTTATGAAGAAACAGATTGCCGAGGGGCATCAGATATATGTGGTTTACCCGCTCATCAAGGAGTCGGAGAAGATGGACCTGATCAACCTGCAGGAGGGCTACGAGGCGATGTTGCGCGACTTCCCCGAGCCCGACTATCACATCAGCGTGGTGCACGGTCAGATGAAGGCCGAGGACAAAGACTGGGAGATGCAGCGGTTTGTGCGCGGCGAGACGCATATCATGATTGCGACGACAGTGATCGAGGTGGGTGTGAACGTGCCGAACGCCTCGGTGATGATCATCGAAAACGCCAACAGATTCGGGCTCTCGCAGCTGCACCAGCTCCGTGGACGAGTGGGCCGCGGCGCCGAGCAGTCGTATTGCGTGTTGATCACCGACCATAAGATCACGGGCGAGGGGAAGAAACGAATGGAGACGATGGTGAGAACCAACGACGGATTCGAGATCGCCGAAGCGGATCTGCAGCTACGCGGACCAGGTGAGACACAAGGCACCCGCCAGTCGGGAATGATAGAGATGAAAATCGGCGACTTCCAGTACGACGAGCCTATCATCAGGCATACGCGCAGGATGGCAAACCTGCTTCTTGACGCCGACCCGACGCTTTCAAAACCGGAGCATTACGCCACAAAACAATATTTCTCGCAACAGTTTGAAAGGGATTTTGATTGGAGCCGGATCGGATAATAAAAAAGGGGGCGCGGTCGCGCCCCCTTTTTTATTTCTACCATTTATTTATTTGCTGATCTCAAGAATGCAGGAAGGTCTGTTTTCAGAGATTTTGCTGGTTTTGCCTGGCCATTGTCAGGAATGATGAAGTGGCAAACAGGCTGGATGTTGTTGAGCTGGCAGAAATTGCTCGGCTCATCAGCCGGGAAGTGACCGGCGATTGGGTTGATACCATCGACAGTTTCAAGCAATTCGCCTTCATAGAACACTGTCAAAACGAAGTTTGTCGGGAAGCTTTCATCGCAGTTTTCCCACATATCGACATACACAGTGTATTCACCTGGTTCGACATATGCATTATCACCATAGAAAATGTTCTCGTGGTTGATGTTATCTATGTAGCAATCTGCATTTGAGTCGACATCGAGCTTACCGCCATTTTCACTCTCTCTGTCACCATAGTAGATATGGTATCCGTTAGGCTCAAACAGATGAAGGTCGACATCTTTTGGAGTATCGAACGCCAAGCTGACTTGCAATTGACCAGTACCTGCTGCAATCAAATGCATAGTTGTCTCGAATGTCAAACTGATTTCGCCGTCTTCATCAACAATTGCAACTGTTACCGTGAATTCTTCCTGTGTCAGATTCTGATTGATGATCATGATGAAGTCGTAAATAATCCTGTTCTTATCAAAAGCACGGGCTTCTGTTGGAACCTCATAGTAACCTTTAACACCACCGACACCGACCAAAACCTTTTCAGCAGGAACAGGTGATTCGACTGTAACATAGTCGGAACCGCCAGCCAAAACTGCAGGGTTCATAGCTGCAACAACTTCAACATCAGATGTTGACTGAGGGAATGATGATGATACATAATTTGCGCCTTCAACCTTAAAATATTTTTGAGTAGTGTTGGTTGATGGTGTTGAGCTGCTGCTCTTCTTGTCCTTACATGCGACAAGACCCATAACAAGGACTGCAATAGCTAATAATGACAAAAGTTTTCTTGCTTTCATGATGATTTATTTTTGTTAATAATGGAGTTAAATTTTTGCAAAAATATGTATTTCTTTGAATAATAACAAGTTTTTTATTAAATTTTTATCGATTTGAACTCATAACCCTTGTTTTTGTAATGCTCCAAAACCTTCGGCAGTGCTGTAATCATATTTGTATATGCCTTCAAGCTGTCGTGGAATGTCACGATGGCGCCGTCGCCTGCATTGCGAATCACGTTTTTATAAACCCTTCGTGGAGAAAGGGAGTGATCCCAGTCGTAGGCGATGACTGTCCATGCAACAACTGACAATTGAGAATTGATAATTGATAATTTTTTTATTTGGGAATATTTTATCTTACCGTGAGGTGGACGGAATAAGTTGCTGTGAATCAATTCGTTAGCCTCTTGAAACGATTTGATGTAATCGTCGTTTTTCGTCTTCCAGCCGTTTTCGTGATTAAATGTATGACAGCCGATAGCGTGGCCTTCTTTTTTAATCATTTCGAAGGTAGCCGGATATTGTTTTACATTATTTCCGATGCAGAAAAATGTGGCTTTTGCATCGTAGCGCTTGAGGATGTCGAGCACCAGCGGAGTTATCAGCGGATGCGGGCCGTCGTCGAAAGTAAGATATATAGTTTTCTTGCCTGTCTTCGGCATATGCCAAAGCAGAGAAGGATAAAACATCCTGAAAATTCTTGTAGGTTTGACCATTCTCATACCGCAAAATTAGTAAAAAAGTTTATAAAGTTTACAAAGTTTGTAAAGTTTTTATTATTTTTGCATTTTATTAATAGGTCATAAAAATGAAAAAATTAATATTAGTTCGCCACGGCGAAAGCGAATGGAACAAGCTCAACCTCTTCACGGGTTGGACCAATGTTGATTTGTCGGAGAAGGGTGTGCAGGAAGCCATCGAAGCTGGTAAGTCGTTGAAAGACAATGGTTATAAGCCTGAAGTCTGTTTCACATCATACTTGAAAAGAGCCATCAAGACGCTCAACAACATTCTCGATGTGATGGATATGGACTGGCTGCCGGTTTACAAGAGCTGGCGCCTCAACGAAAAGAGCTACGGTCAGCTGCAGGGCTTGAATAAGGTCGATATGGCGAAGAAATACGGTGAGGAACAGGTGTTGAGATGGCGTCGTTGCTTCGATGTGCAGCCTCCGGCGTTGGCCATGGACGACCCGAAGAGTCCGCGTCAGGATCCGCGTTATGCCGAGATGACCGACGACCAGATTCCGCTCACCGAGTCGCTGAAAGACACCATCGCGCGTCTCATGCCATATTATAAAGAAGTGATACTCAAGGCTTTCGAGAAGCATGACGAGGTGATGGTGGTGGCCCACGGCAACAGTCTGCGCGGCATTGTGAAAGAGCTGAAAAACATGGGCGAAGACGAGATCATTAAATTCAATATCCCGACAGCAATACCTTATATCTTTGAGTTTGACGACAATATGAATCTTAAGAACGACTTCTTCCTCGGTGACCCTGAGGAAATCGCAAAGAAGATGCAAAGCGTTGCCAATCAAGGAAAAGCAAAATAAACACTGACATGGCAAAAACCTGGGTTATACCTGACATCCACGGCTGCGTCAACACGCTTAAGCAGTTGATAGAGAACGGCATACAGCCTTCAAAGGAGGATAACATCTATTTCCTCGGCGACTACATCGACCGCGGTCCCGACGGCAAGGGCGTTATCGACTACATCATGAGTCTGCAGGAGAACGGCTATAAAGTCGACTATCTCATCGGAAACCACGAGTATTACTGCATGAACTCGTACGAGAAAGACCAGCACAGATGGCTTGGCAAGAGCAGCATTCAGAAGGAATGGGAGCGTTACGGCGCCAAGACCACGCTGGCCAGTTTCGGGGTGAGACGTCCGCGTGACATCGACAAACGATATATCGAGTGGATGGCAAAAGGCAAGTATTTCATCGAACTCGACAAGTATATCCTTGTCCACGCCGGCATGAACTTCAACATCCAGGACCCGTTTGACGACACCATGTCGATGCTTTGGGTGCGCGACTTCAAGGTCGACACCAGCAAGATCGGAGGCAAGAAGATAATTCACGGTCATGTGCCGGTGGAACACAGCCTTATCCAGCTGTTCCTCGACTCGACAGGCTACGATTTCATAGCTCTCGACAACGGCGTTTATTACCGTGACCAGAAGGTGGGCTTCGGCAACCTCATGGCACTCGAGCTCAACGAGATGGAGCTCATCGCCCAACCGAATGTCGATTTCTGATGTTTGTCGACATCCATACACACATTGATAATCAATCTGTTATAAAGATTGTTAGCGAGAATTTTGAGGAAAAAGTATTAAAAACCTGGGGGATTCATCCCTGGGACGTTCGTCATTTCGACTGGAGCGAAGCGGAATGGAAAAAACCACTCGAAATGACGGGAGCATTCGCTATTGGCGAGGTTGGGTTAGATAAAGCTCACAAGGAGACCTTTGATAAACAAATTGAGGTTTTTGAGGAGATGATAAAAATATCTGAAAATTTGAGGAAGCCGGTGATAGTGCATTGCGTGAGGGCGTATTCGGAGATTATCGAGATGCGGAAGAAGACGAAAGCCACGATGCCGTGGGTGATTCACGGCTTCAACAGTTCGGTGGAGACGATACAGCAGCTGCTGAAATATGATATTTACATCTCGCTTGGTGAAGTTTTGTATCGTAATGAGAATCAAGCGATTAAGATATTAAAAGACATCCCTGTGGATCGGCTTTTCCTCGAGACCGACGTCTCGGGAAGGGATATCAAGAACGTCTACGCCAAGGCGGCGTCGTTGATGGGATGCGAGATGGATTTTTTGTGCAACAAGATTTTTGAAAACTATGGAAGACTGGAAACAGCGCACTAATATATTAATAGGTGACGAAGGTGTCGAGCGCCTCGCCAACACCCATGTAATGGTCGTTGGCTTGGGCGGCGTAGGTGCCTACGCCGCCGAACAGCTGGCGCGCGCCGGCATAGGTGAGATGACCATCGTCGACAGCGACACCGTGAGCCCTACAAACAAAAACCGCCAGCTGTTGGCGCTCGACAGCACGGTAGGCCGACTCAAGACCGAGGTCATGGCCGAGAGGATACGCGACATCAACCCCGACATCAAGCTGCACGTGCTGACACAATACCTTAAGGATCAATCGATTATAGATCTGATGGCGCAGAAGTACGACTTCGTGGTCGACGCCATCGATACTATGGCCCCGAAGGTGTTTCTGCTCTATTACGCGATACAGAATCATCAGAATATAGTGAGCTGCATGGGAGCGGGCGGAAAATACGACCCCACCAAGGTGGAGATCTGCGACATCGCGAAGTCGTACAACTGCCGACTGGCATTTTACATCCGAAAACGGCTGCACCGACTGGGCATCCGCGAAGGAATAACCGTGGTCTTCTCACCGGAAAAGGTCGCCGACGACGCCTTCATCGTGGAAGACGAGCAACAACAAAACAAAATAGCTACTGTGGGAACGATATCGTATATGCCGGCCGTTTTCGGATGCTTCTGCGCCTCACATGTCATCAACCGGCTACTAGGAACACAAAATCGTGGCGATTTTTAACCTCTTTCTCGATATGCGCGATGTAATGCGTGCGACGAGGAATGGTGTCGAGGATGCGCTGAGCCTCGTCATACTCACCCATCTCACGGTATAACTCAATGATTTCCAATATCGAAGCCTCATATTCCTCATCATCAGGAGTGTAACGGCCTTTCAACAACACAAGCAACGATTTGATATTGTCGATGTACTCGTCGTGAAGCTTTTTAAACATCACGCGACCCTCCTTCTGCTTGCGACGGTTCTTGCGCCACACGTTGAAACTCATCTTTCCCGAAAGGAGATAAGGAAGATGCATCTGATAGTTGTTGCGCACCAGGTCGTTGTAAGCCCACCACATCATACGACGGATATAAAGCTCTTTATCTCTATCATTATCAATGGATTGCAAGCATTTTTTATAATGCTCCACAAGAGCTAACCGACCTTCTACGCTGTTGAAATGGACGCCGAAGAAACGCCAGTGATTCCAGTTGTAATAAGGCACACTGGGCTTGGTGTAGGTCACGACGGGCTCTTTATACTCATCGACCCAGAACCAATGACTGCACGACGGACATGCTATGATCTTTTGCGGCTCGGTTATGTAATTGTCGTTCAACGTCTTACCATCGGAATACAATATCGATTTATTGACCATCTCCGACTTCACGAGATGACCTTCGAGCCAGGCGCCGCATTTAGGGCATCGGATATAAAAAGTATCGTATTTTATCATGACGTTGACTTTCAATTACTTACGACCGAAATCAGCTGGTATCTCACCCCAGATTTCGGTTCTCCATTTACGTATCGGCACCCTGAAGGTGTTGTCGTGAAGCCACTTCTCGGCTCGCGCAATCACCTGGAAGAGATACCTGTTCTTCTCATTCTGAACGAGTTTAGTCCGGCAAAGCCCCTGACTCACCCATTTCTGACCGTTCAACGAGTCGGAATAAATCGGCAGGTTGGTGCGGTTTTTCTGCTGCCATGCGAGGCAGTGCACAATGGCTAAGAACTCCCCTATGTTGTTGGTACCGCCTTCAAACACAGGGCTTTTGAATATCTCGGTGTTTGTCGCGACGTACACGCCCCGGTATTCCATCTTACCAGGATTACCGGAGCATGCCGCGTCGACTGCTATGGCGTTGAGTTCGGGTTTCGGCGTGCCGAGTGGTAACGACTCCCAGCGGACTGTCGCAGCTGTTCGTGTCCCCGTACAATCATCATCATACTCAGGACCAGCCTGAAATGCGACTTCCGCGGCCTCCTTGGTTGGAAATCCTTTATATTTCGCACCTTGGAACCCTTCGACCTGCTGCTTGCATTCGTCCCAGCTGCCGAAGACGCCGGTCTGACGACCGACCCAAACCACATAGTAATTGTTTTTCGCCATTTAATATGACGTTATTGATGTTTGCGCATTGCAATGAGCAACTCCAACATCTTGATTGCCGAATCCGAGACGATGGTGCCTGGTCCGAAGATGGCTGCTGCGCCTGCGTCGTACAGGAACTGGTAGTCCTGGTGCGGGATGACGCCGCCCACCACCACCATGATGTCCGGACGACCGAGCTTCTCGAGTTCTGCTATCACCTGAGGCACAAGGGTTTTATGACCTGCTGCCAGTGATGACACGCCGACCACGTGGACGTCGTTTTCCACCGCCTGACGTGCTGTCTCGGCCGGAGTCTGGAACAACGGTCCCATATCGACGTCGAAACCTATATCGGCGTAGCCTGTAGCGACGACCTTAGCGCCACGGTCGTGACCATCCTGACCCATCTTGGCGATCATGATACGAGGACGACGACCTTCGAGTTTTGCGAACTCATCGGCCATGGCCTGCGCCTTGGCGAATTTGTCATTACCTTTTGCTTCCATAGAATAAACTCCTGATATTGAACGAATTACAGCTTTATAACGGCCCACGATCTTCTCGCATGCCATAGAGATCTCACCCAATGTTGCACGGCATTTCGCGGCCTCGACAGCCAATGCCAAGAGGTTGCCCTTGCCTGTCTTCACCGACTCGGTGATGGCATCGAGGCAACGCTGCACGTCGGCTTCGTTACGGTTAGCCTTCAACTCTTTCAGACGGCGGATCTGCGACTCGCGCACCGCTGTGTTATCGACCTCGAGGGTGTCGATGCTGTCCTCATGTTCGAGGCGGTATTTGTTGATACCCACGATGGTCTCGGTGCCGGCGTCGATCTTAGCCTGCTTGCGGGCTGCGGCCTCTTCGATACGCATCTTCGGAAGACCTGTCTCGATAGCCTTGGCCATGCCGCCCATCGCCTCAACCTCCTGGATGTGAGCCCAAGCGCGCTCGTAGATGTCGCGAGTCAACGACTCGACATAATATGAACCTGCCCATGGGTCGACCACGCGGCAGACGTTGGTCTCTTCCTGGATGTAAATCTGGGTGTTACGGGCGATACGTGCGCTGAAGTCGGTAGGCAATGCGATAGCCTCGTCCAAAGCGTTGGTGTGCAACGACTGTGTGTGACCGAGAGCTGCACCCATAGCTTCGATACATGTACGGGCCACGTTGTTGAACGGGTCCTGCTCGGTGAGCGACCATCCTGAAGTCTGGGTGTGAGTACGCAATGCCAGTGATTTCTCGCTCTTCGGGTTGAAGGTCTTCACGATCTTAGCCCACAGCATACGAGCGGCACGCATCTTTGCGATCTCCATGAAGTGGTTCATTCCGGAGCACCAGAAGAACGACAGACGTGGAGCGAAAGCGTCGATGTCCAAGCCCGACTTGACACCTGTGCGGAGGTAATCCCAGCCATCGGCGAGGGTGTAAGCCAGCTCGATGTCGCAAGTTGCACCAGCCTCCTGCATGTGGTAGCCGGAGATTGAGATGCTGTTGAACTTCGGCATGTTCTGCGATGTGAACGCGAAGATATCGGCGATGATACGCATTGAGAACTCCGGAGGATAGATATAGGTGTTACGCACCATGAACTCCTTCAAGATGTCGTTCTGGATTGTACCCTGCAATTCTTCATATTTTGCGCCTTGTTCGAGAGCGGCCACGATGTAGAATGCCAAAATCGGCAACACCGCGCCGTTCATTGTCATTGACACTGACATCTTATTCAAAGGAATCTGGTCGAACAACACTTTCATGTCTTCGACTGAGCAGATACTCACGCCTGCCTTACCCACATCGCCCATAACGCGTTCATGGTCAGCGTCATAACCACGGTGAGTAGCAAGGTCGAATGCCACCGACAGACCTTTCTGTCCGGCGGCGATGTTACGGCGGTAGAATGCGTTTGACTCCTCAGCAGTCGAGAAACCGGCATACTGACGGACGGTCCAAGGACGCATCACATACATCGTTGAATAAGGTCCGCGGAGATACGGGGCGATACCTGCAGCATAGTTGAGGTGCTCCATACCTTCGAGGTCTTCAGCCGTATAAACCGGCTTCACGTTTATATGTTCAACTGTCTCCCAGTCAGGCTTATAGTCAGCTTTGATATGTGACTTAGGTATAGCGTTGATGTTGATACTCTTGAAATCTGGTTTCATTGCTTACTCCTTTCTTATTTCGTTATACCTAATTTTTTCTGGAAACTCAGCAATGTCTCGAGGACGTTGCTCTTGACGTGGATGAAGTATTCGAGGCCGGCCTCTTTGAGGATGTCGACGGTGCCTTCAGGGTTACCCGCGAGCACCACGATGGTCTCGTTCTTCAGCTCTTCGTAGACCTTGAGGGCGTTGCCTTCGCCGTATTCCTCGTCGGACGAGCAGATGACCACGATCTCAGGTTTCACCTTACGTGCTGCTTCAATGCCTTCTTCAAGGGTCTTGAAGCCTGGGTTGTCGACCACTTCGAAGCCAGCGCATGCGAAAAAGTTCGATGCGAAGTTGGCACGAGCCTTACGCATTGCGAGGTTACCATAGGTAAACATCCATGCGGTAGGACGTTTATGGTCTTTAGCGTAGACGTCGGTGGCGTAGCGCATCGCCTCAAACTGCTGTGCCACGCGGAATGTGTCGATTGTCTCGACTTCGGCGTTGGCTTCGCGTTTGCTGTCGGCTTTGAACACCCACTCGGCCGGGTCGAACTTCATCACTTCGGTGAAGTTCGGGAACTGGTTGGTTCCGAGTATGGTCTCGCGGCGTGTTGCGACGTTGCTGAAGCGTTTCGCTGCGCTTTCCTTCACGATATTTTGGATAGTGCCTTTGCGTACCGAGGCGAGGTAGCCGCCTTCGTCCTGAATCTGGAGGAAGACGTTCCATGCGGCGGTGGCGATGGATTCTGTAAGATTCTCGATGTAATATGAGCCCGCGGCCGGGTCGGCGACCTTGTCGAAGTGCGACTCTTCCTTGAGGATGAGTTGCTGGTTACGCGAGATACGATCGGCGAACTCGGTAGCCTCTTCGAAGGTGGCGTCGAATGGGGTGACGCAGAAGGAATCGACACCGCCGAGCACTGCCGACATCGTACCAGTGGTGGTACGCAGCATGTTGACGTACGGGTCGTATAAACTCATGTTAATCAATGCGTTAAAGGCATGGATACGGATCTTGCAGTTCTCTTCTTTGGCGCCGTAAGCCTTGAGTATCTCAGCCCAGAGCATACGGTAGGCGCGCATCTTGGCCATCTCCATGAAGTAGGTCTGACCCACGGCGACGTTGAAGCGCATCTTCGGTGCTATCTCGTCGATAGTCATGCCTTTGGCAAGAAGCTGCTCGATGTATTCGACGCCTACTGAGAGGGCGATACCCATTTCCTGCGAGATGGTAGCGCCGGCGTTGGTGAACACGTGAGCGTTGACGCCAATGGTCTGGACGTTAGGAATCTCGGCTTTTGTAAGTATTGCCGCGAGTTCCATATCGGTGCTCTCGGTGATGAACCATGTGCCGCGACGGATGTAGCGTGTCAGCGGGTCGTAGTTCAGCGAGCCACGGATGCCCGGGATCTTCGACATCATCTCGAGGAGTGGCAGATGATACTTGTTGTTGTAGAAGTTGATTTCGACGGCTTCGGCTACGATGCCGTTGAGGAGGCCTGATATCTCGACAGCGTCGTAAGGCTTGTCGTACTGGAGGCGGAACGACAGTGCTGTAGCTCCGCGGTTAAGTGCGTCGAGGGCTTTCTTATTAGCTTCGTGGTAATCGTTAACCACTATATCTTCGCACACCAGCCAGTCGTTGCCTTCTTCTTTCGTGCTGCGGATATACGGAAATTCGCCCGGTTTGGTGTCGAGCCATGGTATATCCTTGAGATTTTCAGCGCGATAGTACGGCCTTACCTGGAAACCTTCGGCTGTTTTCCAGACAAGTTTCTTGTTGTAATCGGCTCCTTTGAGGTCTTTTTCGATGACGGCTTCCCATTGTTCGGTCGTCACCGGAGGAAATTCCTCAAAAAGTTTTTTGTGGTTACTCATGATAGTTTAAAATTTTCGAAAATTTTTTGCAAAGATACGACATTTATTAAAAATATAAAAGAGAAAAGTTAAAAAAGTTGAATTGTCGATTTTTTGAAAATAATTGTCACACCTATTAAATAAATGGTTATATTTGCGGTTTGCAGTGGTATGAAAATGC
>LUZN01000083.1 GCA_001603665.1 Bacteroidales bacterium Bact_22 | reverse complement strand
GCCCTAAATTTACCATTTTTATCTTTGTAATTTTTACTCATAAATTTTACAATTGTAATACATTCTATTATGTTATTGATTTTCAGCTATTTACAATATTTCTTTTATTTTTGTAAATATTTGTGCAATTTTTAGAAATGGCTGTTTTACATTTTTATATTTCCATTTTAAGACACTTTTTTACGCCGGAAGCAACTTCCTATACTCCAAAAATTTGATGCGCTTAAATCGCCTAAAAATGATTTTTTCGACCTCCGCCCTCTCCTACTCAAAATTTTCTTATTTTTGCAAAAATTCATGAAAAAGGAAAATCATATCCAGAAATTGATAGCGGAGGGCGAGCATCAGATGTTGGATTTCAAATTCGAGGTATCCGACAGCAAAAAGATTGCGCGCTCGTTGGTCGCCTTTGCCAACACCGATGGTGGACGTTTATTAATAGGTGTAAAGGACAACGGCTCGATTTCAGGAATTCGTTCCGATGAAGAGAAGCACATGATACAGACAGCTGCGCAGATGTATTGTCGTCCGGAAGTCGAATATACGGCCAAAGAATGGAATATCAACGGAAAAACCGTGCTGGAGGTGATAATTCCGAAGAGTAAGTACCACAAACACCAGGCTCCTGACCATAATAATATATATAAGGTGTATGTGCGCGTGAAGGATGAGAACATCGTGGCCAACAGTATATTAATTAAGGTGTGGAAGCACGAGAAAGACAAAAACAACATACAGATCACCTTTACCGACGAGGAAATGCTGCTCTTGAGATACCTGAATGAACACAAAAATATCAGTTTTGAGGAATTTCAGGAGATTTCGCATCTAAATAAGAAAGCAGCCGAGCGCATTCTCGTCAACTTTATCCTCATCGGGATGGTCAAAATGGAGATGACCGACAAAAAGATTTTTTTTATTTCAGGTGATTTGGCGTAAAACCAGCGTAAAATTTTGGAGGGTAAGGCGGAAAAAAGGGCCTTTGAGGCTTACTTCCCAGTCCGATTTTCGTCTTCCCCGTAAAAATTCATACCGCTAAATTATTGATATTCAATAAATAATAAAATTTTTAAAAAATTTTTCATTTTTTTATTGACAGAAATGAAAATCGCCGTATCTTTGCAGTCCGCAATCACGAAAAAAGTGGTTGCAAGTTCTTTGAAAGCAATGAGCCAATAAAAAGTAGTCTGAAAGGTAAGGAACCTTTCAATTCCAAGAGACTATAGAACAGGTGAATCCGCCAGGACAACAGAAGATTAAATAAGTACAACAATATACAATGAAGAGTTTGATCCTGGCTCAGGATGAACGCTAGCGGCAGGC
>LUZN01000021.1 GCA_001603665.1 Bacteroidales bacterium Bact_22 | reverse complement strand
TGTAAAATAAAAATCAAAAATTAGCGTTGCAAAAATAGTGTATTTTGGAATAAATTTGTAAATTTGCAGATTAAATATTTTTTTAATTGGAAAAATACTCGGAACAGGAAATTTTAGCTATTGAGGAATCATATAACACTCTTATTCAATCAGTTGAGGAGACGATGACATTGGAGGAAGTGGGTTATGTGAAGAAGGCTTATGAGCTCTGCTGCCAGAAATATGACGGTATGCGGATGCGTTCAGGCCGTCCGATGATGCTTCATGTGCTTGAGGTGGCGCAGATTGCCTATTCCGAGATGGGAATGCACAGTAAGACCATCGTAAGCGCGTTGCTGCACAACATTACGAAATGCACCGACGTGACCTTCGACGAGATCAAAGAGATGTTTGGTGAGCGAGTGATGTTGATACTCAAGGGTTTAAAGAAGGTGATGGCTCTTAATATGTCTAAGATCTCAACCCAATCTGACGCTTTCAGGAAGCTTTTCCTTTCGATGATCGACGACATCCGTGTGGTTATGCTCATCATAGCCCATTGTCTCTGCAATTGCCGCAATCAGGGTGATATTGATCCGGATCCGGATAAATTCTTCGAGATTGCCAAATTTCTGGTGATTCCTATTGTTCACCGTCTTGGTCTTTATAATATTAAAAAGGACATGGAAGAGGCGGTGATGATTCACGAAAACCCCAAGGAATACAGGGAAATCGAAGAAAAAATCACCATGTCGCATGTCACTCAGGAGGAGAAGATGGCCAACTTCCTGCTGCCCATCCGTCGCGGCTTGAGTGAGGAAGGTCTTGACTACACGATAAAATGGCGTACCAAGTCGATTCCGTCGATTTTTGCCAAGATGAAGGCGCAGAACGTGCCGTTTGAGCAGGTTTACGACCTCTTTGCGGTGAGAATCATCATAAACAACTCGAGAATCAAGGACGAAAAAGCCGATTGCTGGAAAGTTTATTCCATTGTTACAAATCTGTATCAGCCTAATCCTCAACGACTTAGGGATTGGATCACCAAGCCAAAGGCTTCGGGATATGAGTCGCTGCACACCACGGTGAAGAACGGTGTCGACTGGGTGGAGGTGCAGATTAGAACTTCGCGAATGGACGAGATTGCTGAGAAAGGCAACGCTTCGCACTGGTCGTACAAGAGCAGTGGCGACAAGCATCAGTCGCCAGATGAGTGGCTGAACCAGATACGAGGAATTCTTGAGAATACCGACCAGTCGGACTTCAACCCGTTTGACGACAAGAGGGCTGCGAAGGGCAAATCGGATAAGATTTACATCATCACGCCGCAAGGAGAGGTGAAACAGCTCCCGCTGGGCTCCACAATCCTTGATTTTGCTTTCGAAGTGCACACTCAGGTGGGCAGTCAGTGCATAGGAGCGCGCGTCAACGGCAAGATGCAGCCGATTCGTTATGTGTTGAGCAACGGCGACCGTGTGGAGATACAGACCAACAGGCGTCAGTCGCCAAAGGCCGACTGGCTCAACTATGTCAGCACTGAGAAGGCGAAGTCGAAGATCAGGAGGTTTTTGAAGGACGAGGAAATGAAAGACTCTGAGCTCGGCAGCTCGATCTTCCACAGAAAGCTGAAAAACTGGAAAATCACCATCAACGATAAGGTTTTCACCGATTTGATGAAGAAATACGACTGTGAATCGGGTATTGAGTTGTATAACAAGATAGCTATCAACGAGATAAATCTCGTTGAGATGAAGGCTGTGATCTTAGCGTTGTTGGAGAAAGAATCCCGGAAAGATTGATTCCTTTTATTTTGTCATGATGTCGATGATCTCGGTGTCGGTCTCTTTCATTCCGACTGACCCGACGAGTCCCACATTATTAATGGTGTCTTCGATGTTGCTTCCGACTATGCCGTCGCCGGCTTCGAACTGTTGTCCGTTTTTATACATGTAATAGCCGAGGATGCCAGATTCCACTGATGCTGCGATCTTTGCGGCGCACGAGGCTTTGGCGCCGTCGCAGATTATTCCTGACACTGTCACCACTGCGTTGGTGAGGGTATGTTCTATCACGTCGAGGCTCTCGCCGAGGAGGTAGGCGATGCCGCAGGCTGCAGCGCAGCCTGCGCTGACGGCTCCGCAGTATGCGGAGAGCCGTCCGATGCGAGTCTTCTGGTGGATGGCGGTGAGGTTGGAGACAACCAAAGCGCGGTAGAGGCGGTCGTCGTCGATGTGGTATTCCTCAGCGTAGGCGATCACCGGCATCGAGACTGTGAGTCCTTGGTTGCCGCTTCCTGAGTTGATGATGACTGGCAGTTCGCAGCCGTTCATCCTCGCATCGGAGCCTGCGGCAGCGCGTGCCTTGGCCTTCACCTTGATGTCGTCGCCATAATATTTTAATAAGGTGCTGCCGATATTGGCGCCCCAGTTGTTCTTCAAGCCCTCGTCGGAGATGGCTGTGTTGTATTTGATCTGTCGTCCGATGACTTCCTCAATGTCTTTAAAATCAACGCTATCCGCGAAATCGACGATACCTGCGATGCTCAGACAGCTGCGGTCGGTGAGTTCCTTTGTCGGCTTGCTGATTGTCTCGCTCTTGAAGAGCACCTCGTCGTCTTTCTGGATGAAAACGATGTTGGTGTGGAAACCGCAGATGCGCACGTCGGCATGATGCTCGCCCTTATAAGCAATCACTGTGACATCCAGCTGGTCGCGGCATACGATATGTTTCACGATGATAGGGGTGGAGGCGAGGTAATCCTCGGTCTTTTTCTTCTGTTCCGGTGTCACGTTGGCAATCACTTCGAGCGCCTTGTCGGGGTTTCCGGCCACGATGCCCACGGCCACGGCTGCTTTTATGCCTTTCATTCCGTTGGTGTTAGGCACGATGACGCTCTTCACATTCTTGATGATGTTGCCGCTGGCAAGGACTTCCACTCTGTCGGGGGTAGCGCCAAGAACCTGGTTGGCTTTAGCTGCTGCGTAGGCCAGACAGATAGGCTCGGTACAGCCCATGGCGGGCACCAACTCTTCCTTTAAGATGTTGATATACAATTGATAACGTGAATCGGACTTATTCATATCAGTTTCCTTTCGTGATTTCCATTGAGGTTATTTCTATGCTTCCGTTTTCAGGCAGGATTTCGATCCAGGTGTTGTCTTCGCTGAACCATTTATATTGTGACCCGATACGGATGATGAAGTCGTTGACATCCTGGTTTTTCGGCACAGTCACTGTAAATCCGCCGCTGCGGCCGTTCTTGCTGCCGTAGGAGATATACATGATAAACTGGCGCTCACCGAGGTTTTTAGCCTTGATAAGCAGGTAGTTGCCGCGTCGTGTCGAGGCGTCGACAGGCTCGAAGGTGAAACGTTTTGTCTCGCTCGAGCTGATGGCGACGACGTCGGTGATGAGGTCGAGGAGCTTGTTGGCTGCCAGCATCTCGCCAATCTCCCTTATTTTATTGCTAGGATAGGGATTGCCGGTGTTCATGTTGATAGCCTTCGTGTAGAATTCGATGGCCTTGTCGTAGTTCTTAGTCTGGAACTGCGCGTCGCCCTTTGTGACGTAACCGTTATACTCATTTTGCAAGGCGGCGACGCGCATGTTTTCGTTCTGCTGTGCCAGCGCAAGTTGTTGAGTAGCAGCCTCGTCGCCCGGTTTGTTGGTAAGAGCGATGTTATATTGGCGTATAGCCTCGGCATAGTTCCAGCTGTCCATGGCGTAACGGCCTTCAGCCATAGCGTTGTTGTAGTTTTCGACCTTCTGACGCTGTATCTCCTCGTAGAAACCGGCAATAACGCCAAGTTTTTCCGTTGCCGTGGCGTTGTTAGGGTCTAGGACGAGCACCTGGTTGAAGGTGTTCTCTGCGTCGGCGTATTTCTTATCCGTAATCTGTTGATTACCAGTGTTTATCAGGTTCTGGATCTGAGCTTTGCGTTGTTTTTCCGCCTCGGCTGCGGCCAGGCGTTCCTGTTCCTTCCGCTGTTGCTCGGCATAGAGAATCATGTTCTCGGCATTCTGTTTCTTAGCCAAGGCCTCCGCGTTGTTTGGCTTGAGTTCCAATGCCTTAGTATAATAGGTGAGAGCCTGTTCGTAGTTCTTTTGAGCCTCGGCGGTCTCGGCTTTACCCATAAAACTGGCGAAGTTGCTGTCGAGCTTGGCCTTGTCGTTCTGAATCTTCAGGTATTCCGGACTGTTGACGATCTCGTCGATGCGCGCAATCATGCCCAAAGCGTAGGAATCGTCAGGAATTACTGTCAAAGCCGCTTGATATGAGGCTTTCGCGTCGTTGTACGAACGATCTTCGTAGAATGCGTCGGCTTCAGCGATCTTGGTGTCGTAACGTTCGGCAACATCTTTCTTTGCGCGCAACTCACTGATTGTTCTTGAAAGCTCGGTTTCATTAGGAAATACTAACAAAGCCTGCTCATAAGCGTCGATGGCTTCGGCATATTTCTTTCTAAGGGCATATTCTTGTCCTTGCGACTTAAGTCGTTCATATTCAGATACTTTCGAGTCGTAGGCGCTCTTTTTGCTTTTCGCCTCCTGGAATTTCTCCTTGACGGCTGAGTTGTTAGGATACAGCTGTAATGCCGATTCGTACTGCATCACCGCTTCGGCGTATTTCTCTTCTTTGAGAAGACGGTCGGCGATAGTCACCATTTCGTTGAAGTTGTTGAGCTTGTCTTTCTCGTCCTTGAGGATGGTGCTGATTTCTTCCTTCTTGCCCAGTGCGTACTCGTCTTTCGGGAATATTTTCAGTGCTTTGTTGTATTCGGCTAGGGCTTTCTCGAGTTCGTTGTTGGCGTATAGACCGTCGGCGATGTCGATATGCTCGAAAAACTGCTCTTCTTTCTTATTTTCCTCGCGAATACGTTGAAGAGTCCTGTCGAGTTTGCCTTTTGTCGAGGCGTCGTTAGGCCTCATTCGCAAAGCCTCCTGATAGTATGTCTTTGCTTTGATATATTCCTTGTTTGTATACTCCTTATCGCCCGATGCCACCAGTTGTTGGAGGGTAGGGGTGTTGTCTTGCGCGTTGACGAAAGTCGGCGTAAAACAAAGCAGTCCGAACGATATAATGAAGATATATTTTGCTAGATTTCGCATGATTTATTCGATTTTTCCGTCTTTTATTGTTAAGGTGCGGTCGGCCATCTTCGCCAGTTCCTGATTATGGGTGACGATGACGAATGTCTGTCCGGTCTGTTCTCTCAGCTTGAAAAACAGCTCATGAAGCTCTTTGGCGTTCTTCGAGTCGAGGTTTCCTGAAGGCTCGTCGGCCAGTATCACCGATGGGTTGTTGATGAGGGCGCGGGCCACTGCCACACGTTGTTGCTCACCGCCTGACAGCATCGACGGTTTGTGATTTGCTCTGTCTGTAAGATTAAGATACTCAAGCAATTGAGTGGCTTTACTTAAAGTATTACTTTTACTTTCTCCAGCAATGAAAGCCGGGATGCAGATATTCTCCAAAGCCGTGAATTCGGGCAGCAGATGATGGAATTGGAAAACAAATCCGATGTTTTTGTTACGGAAGGCGGCGAGTTTCTTCTGGCCGAGGGCGTTGACGTTCTGACCGTTGATTATGACTTCGCCTTTGTCAGCTTTCTCAAGCGTTCCGATGATCTGGAGCAGGGTCGACTTACCGGCGCCCGAGGCTCCGACAATTGTTACTATTTCGCTCTTATCTATATGAATATCAATGCCTTTGATGACATCGACATTGCCAAACGATTTGTATATTCCTTTTGCTTCTATCATCAGTCTTCTTTTTTACCGTTATATTGCAGCTTTGCCCTTGTAAATGGCTTGTTTCTGTCGAAGAGATATCGGAATGTGATATGTGTCTTATAATGGCTTGCGCCTGCTCTTTCGGCTATTTTCAGCATAGGAGGGTTGAAGTCGCCTATCCAATTGAGCTGCAATTCCTTATATTTGAATCTTTTCTTGATTGCTTGAGCCTCGAGTGAGCAAACGAGACCCGATTCGAGGCCTTTTTTGCGGTGTTCGGGCACTATTCCAAAAACGAGGGATATCGCGCGGTCGCAAATTCTTGCTATTTTCACTCTCCAGATGATGCGTAACTTATTGAATCCCTTATCGTTACCATTCAGACCTTTATAAATCTGATTGAGGTCGATCATCATGAGGAAGAATCCGACGGGTTCGCCTTTGTAGTAGGCGAAATGCATCAGTCGTGGGTCGATGATGGGTTTCAGGCTGTTGAGCAGTGCCATCGCGTGTTGGCGTGTGAGCTTTGCGGTACCTGGAATTGCGCCCCAAGCCTTGTTGTATATCGTCAGGAAATCGTCGGCATAGCGGTCGATATGACGGCGGTCGAGGATTTCGAAGGAATAGTCGGGGTTTTCGTAGATACGTGCCGCTTTCTCGTGCAGTATAGGGTCGAAGCCGCCAGGGGTGAGGTTACGACGGAAGGTATACTGCTTGAAATAGTCTTTAAATCCGTAGTTTTCAAAGAGTTCGCGGTAGTAAGGGTAGTTGTACGGCATGTTGTAGATAGGGTCGGTGAAGCCTTCAACCAGACAGCCCCAGAAATAGTCGCGATCGCCAAAGTTTATTGGGCCATCCATCGCTTCGAAGCCACGTTCTTCGAGCCATTTCTTGGCTGCGTCGAAGAGTGTGTTGGCCGCTTCCTGGTCGTTGATGCAGTCGAAGAAGCCGCATCCGCCTGTCTTTTGGCCATTTTCCTCGTTTTCGTAGACCTTAGAGGTCTTCTCGTCGTAGAAAACCGCTATTCTGCCCGCCATTTTGCCGTTTTTGTCGGTCAGGTAATACCTTGTGGCGTCGCCGTGGCGGAACAGTTTGTTCTGTTCGCGGTCGAAAACCTTCTCCACTTCGCGGTCGAGCGGACGTACGTAATGCTCGTCGTGTTTATACAATTTCGACGGAAACGCAAGCCATTGCTTGATTTCGCGCTTAGTTGTGACCTCGTGAAGTGTATATTCTGACATTAAAAACTATTTTCTAAAATATTCTGCAAAAATAACGAAAAATATGTAATTTTGTTGTGAAAATTTAAAAAAATGAAAAAGATTGATATTCAAGCAAAATACGATGCTTTTATCAAGTATTTCGAGAAGGCGATGCCAGTAGCGGAGTCGGAACTGAAGTTTATGAATCCCTATCAGCTTCTTGTGGCGGTGATTCTCTCGGCTCAGTGTACCGACAAGAGGGTTAACATGACCACGCCGGCGTTTTTCGAGCGTTTTCCTGATGCCAAATCTTTGGCTGAAGCTACGCAAGATGAAGTGTATCAATTGATTAAGTCGATTTCCTATCCTAATAATAAAGCCAAGAATCTTATCGGGATGGCGAAGGGCCTGATGGCTGATTTTGACGGCGTTGTGCCTGATAATATCGACGATTTGCAGAAGTTGCCAGGAGTAGGACGTAAGACTGCCAACGTGGTGGTGGCGGTGGCCTTCGACAAGCCTGCTATGCCTGTGGATACTCATGTTTTCAGAGTCTCGGCGAGAATTGGCTTGAGTAAGAATGCCAAGACGCCATTCGACACCGAGAAACAGCTGGTGGCTCATATTCCCCGGAAATTGCTATCGAAAGCGCATCATTGGCTGATTTTGCATGGCAGATATGTGTGCTTGGCGCGCAAGCCGAAGTGCGAGGAATGTGGCATTAAAGAAATTTGTGATTTTTATCAAAAAAATAGCAAAAATATTTGTTGATTAAAAATTTTTGCTTATATTTGTAGCGTTAGGTTTGATTAAAAACTCGTCAAAATCGAATCCTGACAAGAGAAAATGGTATAAAATTATTGTTAAATTATTGATTTAAAACTACTTAGAAAATGGCAAAGAATATCGAGGAAGATGTCGAGAAAGTGAGACAGGAGAAAATGAAGGCTTTGGAAGCCACAATGGGAAACATTGAGAAATCGTTCGGAAAGGGCAGTATCATGCGCCTTGGCGATCATAAACAGGAAAAGATAGATGCAATATCAACTGGTTCAATAGGTTTGGACTATGCTTTGGGTATCGGCGGAATGCCGCGTGGAAGGATTATAGAGGTGTTTGGACCTGAGAGTTCGGGTAAGACCACTTTGGCGTTACATGTCATCGCCGAGGCCCAGAAACAGGGCGGAATCGGCGCTTTCATCGACGCGGAGCATGCGTTCGACCGTTTTTACGCGAAGAAGCTCGGCGTTGACATAGACAACTTGCTTGTCTCGCAGCCAGATAACGGCGAGCAGGCCCTCGAAATCGCCGAAAACCTCATCCGTTCGGGCGCCATCGACGTCATTGTGATTGACTCTGTGGCTGCGCTAACGCCAAAGAGTGAGATAGAGGGCGAGATGGGCGACAGCAAGATGGGTCTGCAGGCACGACTGATGTCGCAGGCGATGCGTAAGCTCACGGCTTCGATAAGCAAGACGTCGACAGTGTGTATCTTCATCAACCAGCTGCGTGAGAAGATCGGTATCATGTTCGGTAACCCGGAGACGACAACAGGCGGAAACGCCTTGAAATTCTACAGCTCAGTGCGTCTCGACATCCGTAAGGTGAGTCAGCTGAAAGACGGCGAGAACATCATGGGTAACCGCGTGAAAGTGAAGGTGGTGAAGAACAAAGTGGCTCCTCCGTTCAGAAAAGCCGAGTTCGACATACTCTACGGCGAAGGCATCTCTAAAGTCGGAGAGATCATCGACATCGGCGTGGAACTCGGAATCATCAAGAAGAGCGGCTCATGGTTCAGCTACAACGACACCAAGCTCGGACAGGGAAGGGATGCGCTGAAGAAGCTGCTTGATGAGAATCCTGAGCTCAGCGACGAGCTGACACAGAAGATCACCGAAGCTCTGAAAGAGACAGATCAAGACCTTTAACATATTGAATATCAAGGACTAATGAAGAAAGTTTTTCTGGTTTTGGCTTGCGCGCTGATGCTCACAAGCTGCACCCGATGTAGTGACGATAACAGTAAGAAACCTCAAGAGAACCAACAGGTTACGACAGCTGAAGGAGTTTTGACGGCCGACACGCTCGACGTTGACGGCTACATCAACCGTGCACGCTGGTATCTTGCCAATGAGCAGGTGGGAATGGCGATTCGCGACATCAACAGCGCCTTGTCGCTCGATGGAAAGAACGTCGACGCCTTGCTGGTGCTGGCCGACATCTATTACGCTTTGGGCGATCAGGACAACATCCTGATGACGCTGAACAAGGCGACGGAGATAGCACCTATGGACTCGCGTCCGGTGGTGAAGCTGGCCGAGATGAGCTTCCTGCAGGGAAACAACCAACTAGCCAATGCATACCTCGATAAAGCATTGGAACTCAACAGCATAAACCCGCAGGCATATTACCTCCGCGGAATCATCAGCCTGTCGAAAAACGACACCGTGCAGGCAATGAAACAGTTTATGAAGGCGAGGAGTCAGGACGACAGCTTCATCGACCCCGTGTACCAGATTGCCAATATCTACGCAGCACAGCGTAATCCTCTGGCCGAAGATTTCTATCATCTGGCGATACAGATGGCGCCTAACGACTGGACCGCCTACTACGACCTGGCGATGTATCTGCAAGATAACGGCGATCCTATGAAAGCACTGGAGATCTACGATACCTTGGATGCCAGAATCCCGGGAAACTATCAGATTTTGTTCAATAAAGGATATGTCAATCTGGTTTATCTGTTGGAATACGACAAGGCGATAGAGGAGTTTGACAAGGCTTTGGCGGTCAATCCGAAGTCGGTCGATGCCCTCTTGAACAAAGGCGTGGCTTACGAACAGAAAGGAAACTACAAGACAGCAAAAAGCATCTACCTCCAGATTTTAAAGGATAATCCAAATTATCAGCTGGCGATAGATGCTTTGCACAGAATAGGAGAGTAGCTCGGCTATTCTTCCTTTGGCTCGGTAAACAACTTAGCGAGTTGTTCGAGGTTCTCATCGAGTTCCTGTTCCACTCCGCCGAGTTCGCCAATGTTTTTCAGAGGCTCGTTCATGCTGAAGTAGAACTTGATCTTAGGCTCTGTGCCTGAAGGTCTTACGCTGACTTTAATGCCGTCTTCGGTGAAGAACTGAAGCACATCTGATTTCGGCAGGTTGATGATTGTCTCAACGCCGAAGTTGATGTCTTTGCTCACGCCGAGCTTATAGTCGCGAATCTCCGAAACCCTTGATCCGAGCAGGTTTTTCGGCGGGTTGTTGCGGAGTTCAAACATCATCTGTTTGATCTCTTCGATGCCGCTGATGCCTTTCTTGGTCAGGGAGACGAGTTTCTCGCGGTAAACGCCGAATTCCTTGTAGATCTCCTTCAGGAGCTGATACAACGTCTTGCCTTGTTCGGCAGCCCATGACGTGGCCTCAGCGAGCATGAAGCATGTGATGATGGCGTCTTTGTCGCGCACAAAATCGCCGACGAGGAAGCCGTAGCTCTCTTCACCGCCGCAGATGAACTTCTCTTCAGGTTTGTTGAGGATCTTATCGGCGATATACTTGAAGCCGGTGAGCACGTCGTAGGTCTTGACGTTGAACTTCTTGGCGATTTTCAACAGTAAGTCGCTGGTTACTATGGTTTTAACGATAAACTCCTTGCCTGTTAGCTTGCCGAGTTCCTCCCAACGTGTGAGGATGTAATAGGTGAGGATGCTGGCAGTCTGGTTGCCGTTGAGCAGAATGAAATCGCCATTGTCGTCGCGCACTGCGAGACCCACGCGGTCGGCGTCAGGGTCGGTGGCGAGCACTATGTCGGCTTTCATGGCCTTGGCCTTCTCGATAGCCATGTTCATTGCGGCTTTCTCCTCAGGGTTTGGTGACACCACAGTAGGGAAGTTGCCGTCGGTAACCATCTGTTCCTCAACAGGATAGAAGTTTTTAAAGCCAGCCTTGGCGAAGAGCTTCGGCATCACCTGGCCGCCTGTTCCGTGGATAGGAGTGTAGACAAACGACAGGCTTTTATGCTTCTTGATGAGCTTCGGTGACAATGAGAGACTCATCACTTTCTCCAGATAAATCTCGTCGAAGCTGTCGTCGAGCATCTCGATGAGCTTGGCGTTTCTCTTGCGTTTCACCATCGAGATATCGGTGATTTTCTGTACCTCGGCGATGATGTTTTTGTCGTGCGGCGCCACAATCTGTCCGCCGTCTTCCCAATACACCTTGTAGCCGTTGTATTCCTTCGGGTTGTGCGAGGCTGTGACCACGATTCCCGACTGACACTTCAGCTCGCGGATGGCGAACGAAAGCTCCGGAGTAGGACGTAACGCGCTGAATAAGAACACTTTAATGCCGTTGGCTGTCATCACGTCGGCGGTGATCTGAGCAAACTCCTTGCTGTTGTTGCGGCAGTCGTAAGCTATGGCCACCTGCGGGCGTTTCATGTCGGCAAACTTCTCTTTGATGTAGTTTGCAAGACCTTGTGTCGCCATTGCCACGGTGTAGATGTTCATGCGGTTGGTTCCCACACCCATGATGCCTCTCAATCCGCCTGTTCCGAATTCAAGGATGCGGTAGAAGCTTTCAGTCAGTTCATTAGGGTCGTTGTCGATGAGATTTTGAACTTTTTTGCGTGTTTCCTCATCGTATTGGTCTGATAACCAAGACTTTGCCTTTGCTAGAATCTCAGGAGAAACGTTATCCATAATATAGTTTTTTAGTTGTTAATTTCCTTGTTTTTGTTATCAACTGCAAATTTATATAAAAAATTGATACCAATCGACTCTTTAAACTGAAGAATTGGTTTTTCCCGTCCGTCGACGTTAAATCGGATGTTGTCGTCGTAGATGAGATGAACGTTGATAACCGTTGATATTCTTTTACTTATGATGAATTTCAAGCCTGTTTCCCAGTCGACATCGATATTCCAACGGTTGGCCCGATTTACGTCCATGTAGTTGTTGTAAAGGTTGAGAGTTGAGAATATCTCTATGTTGTTTTTGAATTCCTGCTTGTATTTTATGATGAGGTTGAAGCCAAGCTCGCCGAGGAATTTCTTACCGGGAATCCAGGTGCTGTCGCCTTCGACAATATTCCAGTATCCTGCCTCGACACCGAAGGAGCCTTTGTCGGCCAAGGTCTGGTCGTTTACAAATGTAAATTTACCCGCTGAAGGACTGAAAAATATGGTTACGATATCGTGTATGTTGTAAGTGTAACCTATTGATACTGTGAGATATGCAGGTGCAAAGAACTTTGAGATCGGGACCGAGTCGTTAGGGTATGAATAACCGTTGGTGAACTGCGTTTTCAGCATCGACATGGCCGTAAAAGTGAGGTTACGGTTGTTGTTGTGCGTCATTGTGGTCGACAGCTCCAGACGGTCTTCGGTCTTCTCCCAGCGGTTGGTCCTGGTGTAGCCTTGCGCGCCGTACATAAACAGACCGTTAGTGACGTAGTTGAACATCTTGCGGTTGTAAGTATAACGGAAGTTTCCGGTGACTTTACCGCTCATGTTGCTCTCACCGCCGGCCGCCCAATAGGTGATGCCCAACTGGTTGACCGTCATGCCCAGCGAACCCTCTAATTTATGCCAAACGACACGTTCTTTGGGAGCGATACTGTCTTGCGACATACCAATCTCAGGGCATAATATAGTAAAAATTACGCCAAAAATGCATGTCAGTATGACGCCAATATGCTTCAAATCGTCTTTAAATACTGGTGTTTAGTAAAAAAGTAAAATACACTCGTTTTTCGTATGCAAAATTATAAAATATTAATTAAATTTGCAAAAAAATATTGTATGAATTCCATAAAAATTTGTCTGGAAAAATCGCAGGATGATTTGTTTATGCAAAGCAAATGGTGGGGAAACCCTGATATGCCTGTAGGATTTGACGTTCCCGACGATTTGACCTTCATCTGTCAGATACGATGCGAAGATATTGCGGAGTTCGACGAAGAAAACTTGCTTCCACACAAAGGAATGCTGTATTTTTTCGCTGCTATCGACTATTATTTCGGCAATTTCGATGCATATTGTCCCGATGGTCCATATTGGGATAATGAAGATGTGAAGGTGTTTTATGTGGAAGATCTTGATAATCAGGAGTTTGAACAAGTAGTTTTTGTCGATGACGACTGTAAGGAAGTGGCTTTGAAAGAGATGAAAATGCGGTTTTCGAAAGATGTAGCGCTTTGCGATGGAAATAAATTGCTCGGTGAACCATACAATCGAGAGTGGGAAGATTGGGATGAGCCGTATAAGGGTTGGATCGAACTTCTACAGGTCGATTCCGATGATTATGACGACTGCACTTTGAACTTCATGGATTGGGGAATGCTGCATATTTTCATCAATCCTAAAGAATTGAAAGACAGAGATTTCAGTAATGTTACTTCAAGTGTTACTTCAACATAATAAAATTATGAAAAAAACGTTTCACGACGAGTACGAAGAGCAGGATTTTGAAGTTGAAATTCCTGATGAATTATATGAAAAAGCATACGAGGAAAACGATTATGATGCCTTGTATGAGATAGGGATTATTTTGGAGACCGAAACCGAGATTTCGCTTGCCGTTGTTGCCGATATCATGGAAGAAGCATACGCCGATGGGGATGGAAGCCAGGATGCGTACGAATGGCTATTGGATTACCGTCGCCCTGATGGCGGATATGATGCTTGGGCTTAGCCTAATTTCTTAGCAATTACTTCAGCTGTATAGCTTTCTTTACATTTTGTCAGATCTTCGGGAGTGCCAGCAAATACTAGGTAACCGCCTTTGTCGCCACCTTCCGGACCGAGGTCGATGACCCAGTCGGCAGTCTTGATGACATCGGGATCATGCTCGATGACGATGAGGGTGTGGCCGTTGTTTATCAGGGCTTCGAAGGCCTTCAGAAGCTTGTTGACATCGTGGAAATGCAAGCCTGTAGTTGGCTCGTCGAAGATAAACAGGGTAGGTTTTTCGTTTGTCCCGTTGACTAAGAACGACGCCAGCTTGATACGCTGAGCCTCGCCGCCTGAGAGGGTGGATGAGGGCTGTCCCATCTTGAGGTAGCCGAGTCCGACATCTTGTAACGGCTTGAGTTTCAGTATGATACGATCGGTGATATTCTTGTAGTCGTTAGGCTGACTGAAGAACTCGATGGCCTCGTCTATGCTCATCTCGAGTATGTCGTAGATGTTTTTGTCGAGGAATTTCACCTCGAGAGCCTCTTCTTTGTAACGTTTCCCGTGGCAGACCTCGCATTCGAGGTAGACATCGGCCATAAACTGCATCTCTACCTTGAGAATTCCTTCGCCTTCGCAGTTGTCGCACCGGCCGCCAGGCACGTTAAACGAGAAATATCCCGCTTTGTTTCCGCGCATCTTGGCCAGTTTCTGCTCGGCGAAGAGTGCTCTTATCTCGTCGAATGCCTTGACATAAGTCACTGGATTTGAACGAGTTGACTTGCCGATAGGGTTCTGGTTGATCATCTCCACCGACTGTATGGCTTGGATGCTGCCGCGCATGGTGCCGAACGATCCGGTCTTCTCGGCGGTGCCTCCGTAATGTTTCTTCAGTGCGGTGTAGATGATATTGTTGACTAGCGATGACTTGCCCGATCCGCTGACGCCTGTCACCACGGTGAGCACGTTCAACGGTATTTTTACGTTGATATTCTTGAGGTTATGCTCGAGGCAGCCGGTAAATTCGATGGCGTTGTTCCACTTACGACGATATTTTGGCACCGGGATCTCCAGTTTGCCCGTGATGTACTGCGCCGTCAATGAGTCGCTGCTCTTTTCCATGGCCTTGATGTCGCCTTGGAAGACAAGCGCGCCGCCGAACCGACCGGCATACGGTCCTATGTCAACTATCTGGTCGGCGGCGCGGATGATCTCTTCGTCATGCTCCACGACTATTACGGTATTTCCAATGTCACGGAGACGTTTCAGGACTTTTATAAGTTGTTGAGTATCACGCGAATGCAGTCCGATGCTCGGCTCGTCGAGGATGTAGGTGGAGCCAACGAGACTGCTGCCGAGTGATGTCGCGAGGTTGATACGTTGCGCTTCACCGCCTGAGAGGGTGTTGGAGGAACGGTTCAGGGTGAGGTAGCCGAGTCCTACTTCCATCAGGAAGCCGATGCGGTTGCGGATCTCAACGAGAAGTCTGTCGGCGATGGAACTCTCTGATTGTGAGAGTTTTATAGTGTTGAAGAACTTCTGAAGCTCACTTATCGGCATGGTGGCGAGGTCGGTGATGCTCTTCCCGTTGATTTTCACGTAGTTAGCTTCCTTGCGCAGACGTTTGCCGTGGCATTCGGGACATGTCGTCTTGCCGCGGTAACGTGCCAGCATCACGCGATATTGAATCTTATATGATTGATTTTCAACGTCTTTGAAGAAATCGTCGATGCCCATGAAGTACTGATTGCCTTTCCAGAGCGTCTCTTTCTGCTCTTCGGAAAGCTCGTAATAAGGCTTGTGGACAGGGAAACCGAAGTGGTGAGCCGTCCTGACCAGTTCGTCGCGATACCAGCTCATTTTGTCGCCTCGCCAGCAGGCAATGGCGTTTTCGTAGATTGAGAGCGACTTGTCGGGAACCACCAGATCTTCGTCGATGCCTATGACAGTGCCGAATCCTTCGCAGGTCTTGCAGGCGCCGTAAGGGTTGTTGAACGCGAAGAGATGTGTGGTAGGCGGCTCGAAGGTGATGCCGTCGGCCTCAAAACGCGACGAGAACGGAGATTCTTTTCTATCTCCTTCATTATCAACGAGAATGATGCAGTTATCCTTTCCTTCGTAGAAGGCAGTCTGCACCGAATCCGACAGCTGGCCGATGAGTTCTGCTGAGTTTTCGCCCACTTTGAGACGGTCGACCATGATGCGGATGTCTTTCGGCTTGTCTTTGCCTTTCTCTTTTAGATAATCCTCGATTCTTACGGCTTTATCTTTGATTATCAAGCGGTTAAAGCCCTGTTGAAGAAGGATATTGAGATGTTCCTGCAGCGTTCTTCCTTCTGGGATTATGACTGGCGCGAGAACGTAGACTGCGCGGCCTTTCTGCTCGAGTATGAAGTCGACTACATCGCTGACCTGGTTGCGTTTCACTTCTTTTCCGGAAACGGGCGAGAAAGTGCGGCCTATGCGGGCGTAGAGAAGCTTGAGGTATTCATATATCTCAGTCGTTGTGCCCACTGTAGAGCGCGGGTTGCTCGTCATGGTGCGCTGCTGGATGGCGATGGCGGGTGAGAGTCCGGTGATGAGATCCACGTCGGGTTTGCTGAGGCGGCCCATAAACTGGCGGGCGTAGGCACTCAAACTCTCGACATAACGGCGTTGACCCTCGGCATAGATGGTGTCGAAGGCGAGAGACGACTTACCCGAGCCCGACAAACCCGTTATCACGATGAGTTTGTTCTTCGGGATGCGTAAGTCGATGTTTTTCAAGTTGTTAACTCTCGCACCGTGGATTTCAATATTCTCTAATTTGTCCATCTGCAACTAATATACCTCAAAAAAATTGCACGAAAATACAAATTTTTTTCGCATCGTATTAAAAAATGTTGTATATTTGCAAAAAATTTAGACATAAACTATTGTTCAACCAATAAAAATAGGAGAGACGCTATAGAGAATTTTTACCCTTTTTGAATGTTAAACCTTAACAAAAGGGGGACTTATGTCTGAGATATTAAACGATAAGGAACTGGTGCTGCGCTATCAGAATGGTGATGTGGCAAGTTTCGAAGTATTGGTTGATCGTTACCAGAACAAAGTTTTTTCGTACATCGCGATGCTTGTCAAGGATAAGCAGCTCGCTGACGATATTTTTCAGGATACTTTTCTGAAGATTATCCGCACTATTAAGGCCGGAGCTTACAAAGAAGAAGGTAAGTTCATACAGTTCGCGATGCGTATCGCGCACAATCTTATTATTGATCATTTCCGTAAGGCAAAACGTCTGCCGATGGTCGATCCGACTAAGGAAGACTACGATATGCTTGACAATGCCAGGTTTACCGATCCCTCGATTGAGGAGCAGATCATCACTGATCAGATTCACAGCGACCTCCGTAAGATGATTGAATATCTGCCGGAAGAGCAGCGTGAGGTTCTCAACATGAGGATGTATGCCGACATGTCGTTCAAGGAGATCGCCGAGGCCACAAATGTGAGCATCAACACGGCTTTGGGACGTATGCGCTACGCTCTGATCAATCTTCGGAAAATGGCGAAGGAAAAGAACTTACAGCTGACAGTGGCTTAGCTGGAAAAGTTTTTTAAAAATATTTTCATCGTCATAAAATAAAAGGTGGAATACGGGCGTTAAGATTTCAGAAAATAACGAAATCGAGTGCCTATGGTATTAAATTCTACTCAATTATTTGAAGACGAGGTAAGAAAGGTCGTGTGTGAGATGTGTGCGGAGATGCGGCCGAGCCGTAAGACCTTGGATGCGATAATGCATTACGCGGCGACATACGAGATGCCTAACTGATGAGCAGAGGCTTTATCAAAGAAGGTGACCAGGAAGAAATTCCGATGGTGCCGCCGAGGGCTTACTTGCCGAAAGGCATGCCCAACTACGTGACAAGCGAGGGACTGGAAGCGTTGAAAAAAGAACGTGAAGTCCTTGAGAATGAGCGTGTTGCAGCGAATGGTAACTACATAATGAGCAATTTCATCGATGCAAAGATGAAGTTGCTCATTGATCGTATTAATACTGCCGTTGAGGTGGATCTGACCAAAGCCAACAAGAAAACCGTGAGTTTCGGAGCTTATGTGAAATATAACGGAAGGACTGTGAGGATTGTCGGCGTCGATGAGGCCGATTTCTCGAAAGGACTGCTGTCGTTTATCTCACCAGTGGCAAAGGCCTTGGTTGGAAAGAAGGTGGGAGATAAGTTTGAGATAAAAGTCCCGAAAGGAACGGAAATCATTGAGGTTCAAGGAGTTTGGTATGAGAAGCAAGAACTGTCGGAAGTGGCTGTTGAGGTTGAAAACGGCGCTAAGAGCTCTCAGAGTACTCTGAGAACTCCGAGAACTCGAACTGTTTCGGAGGTTAAGGCAACAGCCACTTCCGACAGGGACAATGAAACCGTTAAACAGGAGGAGGTTTTTTCACCTGGCGGTGAAAGCTCTCGCAAGCTCGGGTCTCACTCCGTTCGGAATGACAGAGGGGCTATTGATTGTTTCGTTCCTGAAGAAGATATAATGGCTTTTTTGCCAGTTGTGAATGAGCGCGGCATAATTGTGGGCAGGGCGCTGCATATGGAATTGCATAAAGGCAATAAGATATTGCATCCGGTGGTGCATATGCATGTCATTAATAATAAAGGTGAGGTTGTGAGGCGGTATTGGTGGCATGTGGCGTTTGGCGATTCACCCGAGAAGACGCTGAAACGTAAGATGTCGGAAGTGTTAGATTTATCTGGCGTTAAGCCAAAATTAAAGAAACAATATATCCGTGAGACGAAGATTGAAAAAGAGCTCGTTTACGTCTACATTTTGAATTCTGACGAAAATTTATTGAAAACTCCCGAAGGAAAGGAATATTTTGATATTTTTGCAAAAGATTAGGTTTGTAAAAATATTGAAAATGATTTTTTCTCCAAAACTCTTTAGTTGTCTGAAAAATTACAGCAAAGCTCAGTTTTCGGCTGACGCGATGGCTGGAGTTATTGTCGGTATTGTGGCGTTGCCGCTGGCGATTGCATTCGGTATCGCTTCGGGTGTCGGTCCCACGGAAGGCCTTGTGACGGCTATCATCGCGGGCTTCATCATCTCGTTTTTAGGTGGCAGCAAGGTGCAGATCGGTGGTCCGACAGGCGCCTTCATCGTGATAATTTACGGCATAATTCAGCAGCACGGCCTGGGTGGCCTGATGATTGCCACCGTGATGGCCGGTTTCATCCTGATTTTGATAGGAGTGTTTAAGCTTGGAAACGTCATCAAATTCGTGCCATATCCAGTAGTTGTTGGCTTTACCGGCGGTATCGCTTTGACTATTTTCTCGACTCAGATGAACGATTTGTTCGGTCTTGGCATTGAGAATGTACCGGCTAACTTCATCGATAAATGGGTTTGTTATTTCCAGAATGCGACGCATATCAACTGGTGGGCCTTTGGCGTTGGTTTTGTGAGTCTGTTGGTAATAATTTTCAGTCCGAGAATCTCGAAAAAAATCCCTGGCTCGTTGGTGGCTATCGTGCTTATGACGTTGATAGTGTGGCTGTTAGAGCGTTTTTGTGGAGTGACTGGAATCACTAAGATTGGCGATTTGTATGAGCTGCCGACAACTATTCCGGCCCCGAAGCTGCCGAGTTTGGGAGTGAGTGACGGCAAGTCGCTGATACAGTTGATGACGGAGTTGGCCCCTTCAGCATTCACCATCGCCATGCTGGGTGCTATCGAGTCGTTGCTTTCGGCAATGGTTGCTGACGGTGTCATCGGCGACAAGCATAACTCGAACACCGAGTTGATTGCCCAGGGCATCGCGAATATCGCCAGTCCTTTGTTTGGCGGCATCCCGGCGACGGGCGCCATAGCGAGGACGATGACTAACATCAATAACGGGGGCAAGACGCCCGTCGCCGGCCTGATTCACGCGGCGGTGCTGTTACTGGTGCTCCTGCTTCTCGGGCGGCTGGTGGGACTGATTCCTATGCCGTGTCTGGCCGCGGTGCTGATCATGGTGGCGTATAACATGAGCGGCTGGCGGACCTTCAGGATGCTTGCGAAGAACCCGAAATCCGACTTCGCAGTGCTTATCATGACCTTCCTTTTGACAGTGATTTTCGACTTGACAATAGCAATAGAGATTGGACTTATCGCATCAATTGCCTTGTTCCTGAAGCGTACTAACGAGGCCACGGTCATCCGCTCGTTCCACGACGAGATCGACCCGGGCGACAACACCGATGTGGCTATGAGCAGCGAAGAGAAGCTGCGCATCCCTGAAGGCGTCGAGGTGTATGAGATCGACGGCCCTTATTTCTTCGGAATCGCCAATAAATTCGATGAGATCGACAAGTCGGTGATGGGACGCGAATACAAGGTGCGAATCATCAGGATGAGGAAGGTGTCGTTTATCGACAGCACCGGAATCCACAACCTTGAGTTGCTTTGTGACACATGCAAGCAGCGCGGCATGATAGTGGTTTTGTCGGGTGTCAACGTGCACGTCCGCACAACGCTCGAAAAGGCCGGATTCATCAAGAAACTTGGCGAAGAGAACGTCTGCTCGCATATCAACTTCGCACTGAAGAGAGCGGAGGAGATAGTCACTTCGTAACCCTAATTAATGTCATTAAAAAACAAAAATATGAAAAAACTCTTTATATTACTGATACTCAGTGCTTTAGCTAACATTTCCTTCGGGCAGATGAGGCAGAAGGAAGTGGATGCCATAAAGAATGATACGACCTTATTCTACGGTATAAGTCATGTTTGCAACTCGTCGGATGAGGCGACAGAGAACGCGAAAGCCGATTTGTATGGAAATATCGCTAAAAACTGCAAATCCAATGCCATTTATATCCAAGGAAATGGCGGTAAACAACTCGAAAACATCATCAAGACTTTTAAGGAGCAAATCGAAGAGAAAGCGACGGAAAGAGCCGTGGTTGAAGATGATAAAGACGAAGAGTATCAATACATTATATCCATAAAACGCTCCGATTTCAGGGCAATGTGTAATGAAAGGGTCAACGACATCCAGCGTTACATTTCGAAAGGAATAAAGATGGAGAATGAGGCCTGTTATGAAGATGCTTTGAAGTCGTATTATTGGGCTTTGATGCTTACTTACGCTCATCCGCAAGGTAAAAAACTGCATTTCCATGGCGACAGCGAAACCGTTGATTATGAATGGATTGCGGATCGCATAAGCGGCAATGACGGCATCTTGAGGATGTTTAATTTCATTGTTCCGAAGGAAGGTGGAATAGAGGGAACGGAAGACGGAATGCTTGTCAAACTGAAGGTCAAGAGTAAAACTGGACAAAATGTGGTGAACTTGCGTTGTGAGTGCCATGACGGACGCAAATTCGTGCCTAACACAGTGCGCGACGGCAAACTTATTGTGCAGCTGCATGACAAAAACATCAAGAATTTCAAGATAAAGATCAATTACGACTTCAAGGAAGATGCGAAAAAGATGAACATAGCAGTGTCGAACGCCATCGATTTGATTAAGGTGCCGCGTTTTTCGAATAATATCTACACCATCGACCTTGAGAAGACCATGTCGGTGAAGAAAGACGAGGAGGTACAGGGCTGGAAGAAGATTGAGCGCAGTAGGGCTGTTGACGAGGAGGTGTATCTCAGCAAAATGGCGGTGATAGAGAATGCGTTACGCAGCGGAAACATTGCCATTGCCCGCAATTGCTTCTCGCCCGAGGGCTATAACATGCTCGACACTCTGGCACATTACGGCAAGATGAGGGTGGTGGGCAAGCCGGAGTATAAGTTCTTGAAATACAACGACGAAGTGCTTTGCCGAAGCATCACGGTGCAGTTCGACTTTAAAAATACGCCAGGATTCTCGCAGGATGTGGTTTTCCGTTTCGACACGATAAACAAGGTGGTGACGTCGCTGGCTTTCCGTCTGTCGGATCAGGCCGAAGCCGACATCGTCTCGAAGACCAAATGGCCTGAGGATTCGCGTTTGATACTTGTCAATTTCCTGGAGGATTATCAGACGGCATACGCGCTGAAACGCCATAAATATCTGGAGAGTATCTATTCCGACGACGCGCTTATCATCGTGGGTCGTGTGGTGAAAAGGACCGAGATTCCCGACAGGATGACGCTGAAGCTTTCGGAGGAAGAGGCCGTATTGACGAAATACGACAAGGACACCTACATGAAAAACCTCGCGATGTGCTTTAAAAACAACGAATACATAAGGTTACGCTTTACCGAGACTGACTTCACTAAGGCCAATAACACGCAGAATGTTTATGGAGTGCGGGTGCGACAGGAGTATTTCTCGTCGTCGTATGGCGATGTGGGCTATCTGTTCCTGTTGGTCGACCTTCGCGGCACTATGCCGTTGATTCATGTGCGCGCCTGGCAGCCCGACAAGGTCGATTTGGATAAACTTATGACTATGAGTGATGTAAGATTCAATTGATATGAAAAAAATCTGGTTTTTAATTGTAATATTTGCTCTGTCGCTTGCGGTAAAAGCGCAGCTTTATGTTAAGGAAGGCTCTTTTAAGGAGGTGAGGGGCTTTGTCAATATCAATACCGAAAAGATGTATGACGATAACGACAAGCCCTATGCCGTGTTGAAGATCAAGACTGAGAATATCAACGACAAACAACGCCGTGAACTGTGTTTTCAGGGCGATGCAGCGACTTTTTTCGAGGTGGAATACAATGTTGGCGAGGTGTGGCTTTATATGAGTTATTACGCGACATTCCTTAAGATTTCGCATCCCGATTTAAGTTCTACGGAGTTTTATTTCCCGTTCGATATGAAACCCAAATGCGGCTATGAGTTGACGCTTGTCAATAAGCCAGCTGTCGATGAAGATATTGTAAAACGATTGGAAAAGCTTGAAAATGCTAATAATAACGCAAATGTGGATAAACCTGTAGAGGCGGCTGAGAAGCCCGTGAAAGTCGTTGAGAAACCGAATGAAGAAATAGGATATATCAGCGTGACATCCACTCCTAAAGGTGCTTTTGTGCTTGTCGACAATAAGATTGTGGGAATGACGCCGTATTTGTCGGAGAAGATTGTCGTCGGAAACCATAAGATTTCGGTCAGTATGGATGGTTATGAGCAGGCGGCCAAGAGGGTGGATGTCAAGAAAGAGAAGGAGGAAACCCTTGATTTTGTGTTAGTTAGCGAGCAAGAACAAGTTGAAAAAGCAGAAACGCCAAGGCATGCGGCAGTATGGCCGTTCGGGCCGAAGAAGAAGGGTGTTTTCTCGGTTAGCAAGGACAGGCAGGTCGTGTTTTCGCCAGGCAATGTGCAGCGCAGATCGTCGAAACGGTGGACTTTTGCCGAGCATCAGTGGGATGGAGGCAGTTTGATTGATTTTGAGGGAATGCAGGAGGTGGTTGACGGAGTGTGGTTTGTGCTTTCATCGGATGAATGGAAATACTTGTTGGATAAGCGTAAGACGCAGTCGGGCGTACGATATGTTAGGGCTACTGTCAACGGGGTGTTTGGCATTGTTGTGTTGCCTGACGATTGGGAAAACGATAATTTTGATCTGAAGAATACGAATATCTCGCGTGAGGATTGGATGTATCGGCTCGAGGCCAACGGTGCGGTGTTTTTGCCGGCTGCCGGCTATCGTTTCGGCAACTGGGACAAGGCAGTCGGCACCGACGGCTACTATTGGTCGAGTGACGCTGTCGACACGCCGTATCTGCGATTCAACAGCGCGATGTTGAGCACCATGACCAATGTTTTTGACCATGAATATGGCCTCTCGGTACGATTGGTAAAGGAGCTGTAAAGGGCTCTCGCTGCCCCGCAATCGGGCCTTTCCCACCGCGCCGCGAAGCGACGTGGGGGCGAAGCCCCGATGTTTTTTCCAAAAATTTTTTGTTTTTTACCAAAAAATTTCTATTTTTGCAGTGTTAAATCATTAAAAATTAACAAGAAACAGATAAAAGTATAAAGACTAAAGACATATAAAAAGGCGTTTTTGCTTTTCTTGTGAAGCTGAAATCTGGACAATTTCACTGTACTACTTTAGAAAAGGGAAACGCTCACGAATGACCGTGAGCTTTCTTGTTTTGTAGTACAGGTGGTCCAGAACCTCAGCTTCAGACAGAAGTTCGCGGTTTTTTTTATGTTTTTTGTTTAAAATCAGAATGGCTTATGAATAACTATGTGATTGTCAGACATGACAGTTTTGACGAAAAAACAACCACTGAATCAACCGGATTGATTTACAATTTAGAAGCTAGAAGACTCGCTTTGACAGAAACAGCAACGTTTAATTTTCGACACGTTAGCACACCAAAGATTGATACGCTTGTAATTGATGTGCACTTCAAATCAGTTGAGCAAAATGTTTCAGGGCAGCGAATTGCGTCAAAATATGGCTCTATGTGGGATGTTGTTAAAGAATCTGTTGCTACAAATCCAGGCGATTGGGTGTTCCTGCGAGATGGTGAATTGTCAATGATTATTGATGATGACAAGCCAATTCATCTTGAAGCTCATGAAAGCGATAGTGATGTAACCAATCAAGCATATATAAATGCTATGGCATGTGAAGAGCTTTGCTTTTATGTTATAGATAAGGATATTTTGAAACGTATGTGTGATGCTACAACTATAAAAATAAAGTTAAGTGGTAGTAAAGGTAGTTGGGCTTTTGATGGACTAGATTTGAAGACATTGGCTCAAAAATTTTACAATGGTTTTTATGATGAAACAATGTATGTCAAAGAATTAGAGCATCATCAAGATATTGAACAAAAGAAAAATTCGATACATATTAAAGGCTGTTTTGTTGAGATTGTTTCAGTAGCTTTAGCTCTATGGCTTATTTGTTCTGTTGATATATACAAAACCGAATATCCAGGTTTTGTACGGGCTTTAGGGATACTTCTTTTGTTTATAATACCAGCGGCGGCGGCTATTATTAGTAAAAAGAAGAGAAATGAATTAAAATAATGACATGAAAACACTATCTTTTTTGTTATTATTGATATGTTCATCTTTGTTTGCTTATGCACAACTGGAGGTAAAGGAGGGTTCGTTTAAGGAAGTGCCGGGGTTTGTTAATATCAATCCTGATCCGAATTATCAAACTGACGACAATGATTTGCTGTTTGCGGTAGTTAAGGTTAGAACCGAAAATATCACCGATAAGCAGCGTCATGAGTTGCGTTTCGAGAGCAATTTGGCCGTAGGTGTGAATCTTGAATACAAAACCGGTGAAGTCTGGGTGTATCTCACCGCAAAATATGCCGATTATCTGAAGATCTCGCATCCTGATTTCAGTTCAATTGAGTTTACTATGCCTTATGATTTGCAGCCTAAAAAAGGCTATGAGATTACCTTAGTAAATAAAACAAATTACAATCCGCTTCCTGAAAAACCAGATTATAATTATCTAATTATAAAAGCTGATCAGCCAGAGGCGTTGGTTTATATTGACGATGTGTTGGTCGGAAAGCAAGAGATTTCAAAAACATATACTTCTGGAGAAAAACACAGGTGGCGTATAGATTGTGATTTATATCATACAGAAAGTGGTGAGGTCGAGATTGTGCTTGGAGAACCTATTATTATTGAAAAGATATTACGACCAGCATTTGGATATTTAAATGTTTCAAGTAAACCAGAAAATGGCGCTGTTGTGTTTGTTGATGACAATAATGTTGGTACTACACCTTACAAATCTAACAGAATAAAAAGTGGGCCACATAAGGTTAAAGTTGTCAAAGAGATGTTTAATGAAGTTGAGCAAATAGTGACAATTAAAGATGAAGAAATCAGTAATATTGTCTTAAACTTGTCGGCAAATTTTGTAAATGTGACGGTAACTACGGATTCTCAATCAGAAATTTATATAGACAATAAGAAACAGGGCATTGGCTCGTGGAGCGGTCGTTTGTCGGAAGGTAACCATGTATTCGAGGCTAAAAAAGCATCCCACAAAACTTCCACAAAAGTGATGCCGTTAGTTATTGGAAAGGATGAAAAGATTGTAATTCCTAATCCGACTCCGATTTATGGAAGCGTAGATGTAAATACCACACCAATTGGAGCAACAATTTACATAGATGATGAAAACTATGGTACTACACCGCGAGTTTTGAGCGATATTCTAATCGGGAAACACACATTACGACTTGAAAAAGATGGCTATAACTCGGAAAATAAAGAGATTACTGTAAACGAAAACAAGATTACGGAAGCAAACATTACATTGCAAGTTGGGAAAAGTATTACCATAAAAACTGATCGGAGCGGAGATAGGGTATATATTGATGGTAAACAGGTAGGCGTATCTCCTATTACTGTTTGTCTTCCATTTGGCAAGCATACAATTACTGCACGTAGAGGCAATAAAACGGCAAAGGAAGAAATAGCTTTATCAAAACAGAGCTCGAGAACGGAAGTAAATCTTATACCGCAGGGTAAGCATGTTATTAGAAATTGGTGGAATGATAATGAGCATGTTTGGGCTAGTTGTATAACTCTTTTGCCTCCGGGACTAGTATATCATACATTGAATGCTTCAAATTCATATATGATAATAGATAATAGTTTTATGGACCGTTGTGGGTTTCAGATGGAATATAATATAGATTATACGTTATGTGATGGATTTGGATTAGAATTGATGGATATAGGAATAGGAACTACAGGAAGAAGATTTAATATTGACAACAACACGGAGGCGCCTACTTCAATAGTCCTTTACTTATCTCCGTTAAAGCTATCCTATAGCTATGGTATATTAAGCAAAACATCCATTTTTGTATCCACGGGACCTTCTTTAGATTATTATTCTGAAAAGAGTAGCATACTTCATAAACAATTGATTTATTACTGGGATTTACAGGTCGGATTAGTCTTGTATCCATCAGACTTGAAAGATTACATTAAAGTCTCTGTTGGCGCAGATATGGGAATGAATAATATTAGCAAAAAAAAGGAATATGATTTAAAAATGAATAGGTATTATCTTAGAATAAGCTATTATATCAAACATAATTAATGGCAAATTATTTATTATTGAACACAGACGCGATTATGAATGACAATATTAAACGAAAAAAAGAGCTGTTTTTAAAAACCTACAATAACAATAGATGTGAGAGAGTGGCTTTGTGTAGTGGTTATATAACTGCTACAAGACGGATAAATACATACTCTAAGGATGTGAGTGATGATAAAAAAGTAGAGATTAAACATTATTGGATGGATAAACTAAGAGAACTTGGTGAAAAATATAAAGTGGAACAAGAAGAAAAACAATTCTTTAAGGATGTACTATTTCTACGCTCTGTTATGAACAAGAAATTCCCTTATGAGTTTAGAAATCCTAAATGCCCTGGTTTTAGAATAGCTCATGCTCAAAAAAGTTTAGCTGTATATTTAAAGCATCTTTGGTGTATGGGGCGAATCCCAGAGCCGCCAGTTTGTCCGTTAGATGCTACCATAATTGGTAAAGCATGGGAAAATAAAAATTTATCTAAACAAGAAAAACATCAGATAACATCACAATTGGACAAAAATAAAAACGGGAGATTATTACATGCAGTATCTGCTTGGGGGCATATAGATACAGAAAAAGAATACTACACAAAGCTTGAAATATTAAATATAGCAAGAGGAGAGTTAACGTTAGCTCAATGGGAATTATTAAATTTTGAGATTCCTAATAAACCGGCGAAACCATATAGTTGCAATATGCGAAATTAACAGCCAGTTATTGTACTGCTACGTCTACATGTTGCTTTGTGGTGCGTCGGTATATTAACAAGCCTATCCAAACTTCAAATAGATATCCATTTTTTGATGAAGGATCCTGATAACTTCAACTTCATTGTCGACTAAATGATAGAAAATCAGATGCTTATTGCATTTGTGGCAATATAACCCGATAAGTATCTCGTCGTATTTTCTGTCGAGATATGTCGGATGCTTGGCAACTTCCTTAATTGCCTCAATTAAATCACGATAATAAGTGTCGGCTTGCGATTCCGACCAAGTTTCAGCCGTGTAGATCCATATCTCGTTGAGATCTTGGATAGCCTTGTTTGTGAGATGATACTTTTTCATAATGTTTGGCTTTTAATTGGTTCAAATTGGCTTCAGGGTCAAAACTATCGTTTCGGCCACTTTCAATTCCTTCGCGTATGGCACTTCTTAACTGTGCCACTTGCTGCTCTTGCTCTTCCAAAAGACGAAGTCCGGCCCGCACCACCTCGCTGGCGTTATTGTACCTGCCAGTCTGAATGATAGAAGCGATAAACTCGTCGAAATAACTGCCTAAAGCTACTGATGTTGTTTTCATATTCTTTAAATTTTTCGATGCAAAGTTACTAATAATTATTAAATATTGGTAACTTTTTTAATTTTTTTTATGAGGTTCCTCGTTTCGCTCGGAATGACACTCCTTCGTTCTGTTAGGTCCGTTGTCATTCTGAACCTCGATAGAGGTGAAGAACCTCCTTATGACAGAGAAGGACGGGCAAATAATGATTTCCCCAACATTTTATTTCTGTTTTGTTGCAAAAATGCAGCATTTTAGAAACAAAATATGATTTTATCCTATCGGCTTCACAATCTCCAGCCGCAATCCCAATGCATTGACAATTCCACAGACTGTTGAAAGGGTGGGGTCGATGAGACCGTTTTCAATGCGGGATATGTAACTTTTGTTGGCTCCGATGCACTTGCCGAGCTCGGTTTGCGATATCTTTTCCTCTTTTCTGGCGTCACGAATCAACTGCCCCATATAAAAAGCATATGCCTTGTTGCGGAATTCAGTCCTCTCAGGAGTTCCAACCTTGCCATATTTCGCATCTAAAATCTCATCATAACTGTGAAGCATGTTATCAGTTGTATTTTTTGTTAACCTTTTATTCATCAATTTTGAATTATTACTTAAAATATTACCCTTATTTTATTGAAATTTTGAGTTTAGATATCCATCAGCAAAAATACAAAAAGTTTCAATATATTACAACATTCGATAAAAATTTTTCAAAAAACTAAAATGGAATTGCTTTTGCCTGAAATGACAATGTTC